>CAZPGD010000182.1:0-4024 GCA_964585865.1 uncultured Hungatella sp.
CCGTTCATGCCTCTCTCTCCCAGTCCTCAAAAAGTTTCCCGTATTTCCCGCAGTCAGAGCGGCTCAAAGTTTTCCGCCGGTACCGCAGTTGGATGAGCGTTTTGTACTTCAGCATGTAGATCCCGCCGCCTTCCCCGTCCGTTCCCCTGTCTTCCCTGTCTTCCCCGGCCGGCATCCGCAGGGCAAACAGCCCGTCCTCGTTGTACGCCCGTTCAAATGCCCGCATGGCGTTTTCCTGGTTCTCCTCGATCCGGCTGAACGGGAATACCCCCTTCCGGCAGTCCTTGCAGTCGATCAGGTAGGCGCACCCGCTTCTGACGGCGATCAGGTCGCAAGGCTGCCCGTTCACGTTGTCCCGGAACCGGTGCACCCAGAAGCCGTTTTGGTGGAGAAGCTGCGCCATCTCCCTCTCGAACGCCGTGCCCGCGGATTTGTTGCTCTTCATTCCCCTTTGCCTCCTTTACCGCCCGTTTTGCTTCCCGTTCTCCCCGGTTCCCCGCCTTTTCGGCGGGTGTCTTACCGTTTTGGGTAAGCCGGCTTACCCGGTTTTCTTGAAAACAGTGCCGTTTTTTGGCTTAAATGCGTGGGTCTTACATTCTTACCGAAAATACGCGTATAAAAACATATTTTTTATATACACACACACAGGGAGGCTCTGTGTGCTACGCGCGTGTAGTATTTATAAACAGGTAAGACCGGTAAGACTGTAAGACCTTCTATCAATAAGGTTTAGAGAATGGCTTAAAACCGTCATTTCTTCATCCCAGAAAAGTCTTACATGGTGTCTTACATGTTTTTTGGATGTAAGACTTTGCCCGGACCGCCCAGTAAATGCCTCATCCGGTGCCCCACAAAACGCCCCGTCAAACGCCCCGCCAAACACCCCGCCAAACGCCCCGGTCAGAACGGGAGTTGCCCCTGTTCCGGGTCCACGCTCATGAAGCCGTCCGCGTCCGTATTGTCGTCCCCTTCCGGGAGCGGGATCCGGATATAGGATGCCCTGATCCCGTAAACCTTCGTTTGGTGGACGTACCTCCCCTGGGAGTTCTTGAGGATGTCGCCCCTGCCCGCCCACTGCCGCGTGACCGCGGCGTAATCATAACCGCTTTTTTGCAGGAAATCCGACAGCACATCCCGGTTGACCGTCAGCACCCCGTCCTCAATCTTCCCCCATGTCTCGCCGCGGTTGACCGGGTCATCGGCCCGCGGATCCATGAACCGCACGGGGTTCTTCGCCGCCCAGTTCAGAACGGCCTCCAGCGCCCGGCCCGGCACATCCGTCTCGTTCACCTTGTGCAGGTACTTCTCCGCGCCGCTCACATCCAGGTGCGCCTCGCCCGGCCAGAACAGTTCCCCGGCCAGTCCGTCCGCCACCAGGATACATGCCATTGCCATGGCCTGTTTGTCCGTGGTATCCAGTTCGCACAGCGCCCCGAACAGTTCCCTGTAACGTTTCCGCAGCCCTTCCGGCTCCATGTTCCGGACATGCTCAACGAACATCCGGCCCGCGTACCCGTAATGCTCCTGTACCGCGCCGCTTACATAGTGGCCGTCTTCCATCATGGGCCCGTCCAGCGCGATCTCGATCACGCGGTTCTTGCTGCCTGCCGCGGAGTTCTGCTTCGTGATCGGTTCCTCGCCCGTAAACAGGAACGCGTTCCGCCATGTCCTTGTCTCCTCCACTCCGCCGTGCAGCTTCGCGCGCCCGCGGTCCACTCCCTCGGTGATCTGGTAGATCAGCTGGTCGAAATTCCCGCTCCACCGGTCCTTGACCGTCTGCAGCTCGTCGCCGGCAAACGGCAGACTGTATAAAAATGCGGCGCTTTGCATAATGGCGTTCTTCGTCATGTTCATGGTCTTCACCAGCCCGCCCGGCTTCGGGTTCCCCCAGACGCTCATGGCCACCATCAGGGCGACCGTCTTGCACGTCCCCGACGGCCCCCAGACGTGGCAGGCAAACGGCAGCACCCGGAGCGGCTCGACCAGCGCGGACGCAAAACTCGCGTCCATGAGGATGCGCAGGGGCTCATTGCCCCGCAGTTCCCCGCACAGTTCCCGCCACTTCCCGAAGTCCCCGCTGCTCCCGATGCCCTCGAACAGCGCCCTGTATTCCGGGTCGCCTTCATAGCGGATATCCGTCTCATACGGCATGAACTTTGTCCCGACCCAGCCCAGCCTTCCTATGGAGTTCTTCGGCGCCAGCACGGTCGGGTTGTACCCCACACAGTCGCTGATGTAGCGCACCAGGTGCTTCGCGTTCTCGCTCGTAACCTCGATGCCGTACCGGCTCAGGGCGCTCACGATCTTCGTGTTGTCGGCGCACACGCTCCGGTCCGCCGTGATCTTCTGCCACGCGCCGTTCTTGAAGTACGCCAGTGTGAGCCGCTCCTCCGACGTGTCCACGTTCTTCAGTATCTCGATCGGCAGGATCGGGTGGGAACAGGCGGTCACGGGGATTGGCGCCCCGTCCTTCGTGTACCTGGTCGTCCGCACCCCCATGTCGTCCGCGATCCACTCCCCGCAATAGAGTTCCAGGGCCTGATCCGTGAAGCGGGTCTTCCGGTCGCTCCTTTTCTGCTTCTGGATATAATCCTCGCGGTACCGGCCGAACAGGCTGTCAAATTCCTTCAGCCTGCTCCGGCCCCTCGCGGCCCTCCGGAGGTCCTCAATGTATTTCTGGCGCTCGATTGTATCCTCAATGTCGAAAATGGATTCAAACACCTCGTCCGGGAACGGCTCGGATTTATCCAGCGCCTCAATACCAGTCAATAATTCTGTCCGCGATTTTTCCAATGGCCGCTACCGTCCTTTCGTCTCTCCGCACTTCCTGCGGCCGGTCCTTCAGGCATTCCAGCAGGTACTCCGTATGATCCAGGTTCATGATCCCCTCGCGGAAATGCGGGCCGCCGGGGTCCCGCCTCGCCTCGCAGAGCAGGTTCCGGTACACGGACAGCCGCACCGCGGCCCATTTCGCCCAGGCCCGCAGTTCCGCGCGCTCCCGCGCCTGCTTCTCCGCCCTGCGCTTCTCGCTGTATGTCCGCGGCTCGTTTACCGGGACCCCGTACGCCTCCGCCAGGCGTTTCGCCGCCTCATAATTGCTTACTCCCAGGTACTGCGCCGCCAGCCGGATCTGGTCGCCGCCGGACTGGCACACGAAACAGTAGTAGCCTTTACCGTCCGGGTACAATTTAAGGCTCGGGTGCTTATCGGCGTGGAAGGGGCAGATGCACCATCCGCCCCTGTTCGGTTCCAGCCCGCAAAACGCCGCTGCCTGGCGGATATCGACCGCGGCCCTGACCCTGCCGAATAACTCCGGATCGGTATTGCAGGGTTTACAGGAACGGAATGCCTTCATCCTCGCCCGCCCCTTCCGGGATGGCCATGAAGCCGTTCCCGATGGAGTTGTTGCCCATGGAGTTGTTACCAATGGCGCCGTTACCTGCCGCACCTGCTGCCGGCTGCACGGCGGCCGGTGCGTTCCCCGGCAGCAGATCGTCCTCCGGAACCTCCGCGTCGTTCAGCCCGGCCAGGCTCCGGATGCGGTACAGTTCCGTTACGATGGGCCTGCTGCCGTTGCCTGCCTCGAACTGCCTGCGGCGGAACACGCCGCCGAAGCGCTTGCCCGCCATGGTCCTTTCGTTCCCTTCCCGGTCCCACTGGAACGTAAAGTTGTTGGAACGTTCAATGGATGTAATGATCCCCTTCAGCCACGGCAGCCCCTTCCCGTCCATGCCCTGCTTATAGACGCCGCGCCACTTTGCGCTTTTCGGGTCCTGCGCCCTGTCCGCGTCATAGAGCCTCTGATAGAACCCTTTGTATTCCCCCGCGTCGATATCGAACAGGATCACAAGCTGCTCGTTCCCGTTCTGCGTGAACTGCGTTGTCACCTGCTTAATGACACATTCATATTTCCCTTTCGGCAGCTGCGCGCTCTCGCCCGTATAGGCGGGCGCCTCGTCATATCCCTGCGGTTTCCTGATCATCCCTCTTTGCCTCCTTCTTCCCGTTTCCCTTGCTCTCCTTG
>CAZPGD010000183.1:0-4021 GCA_964585865.1 uncultured Hungatella sp.
TCGAGGATCTGCCCGACGACTGGGTGTGCCCGCTGTGCTTTGTGGGAAAAGATCAGTTTGAAGAGGAATAACAAGGACGCGGAAAAAGGCGGTTGCCGGTAAGGCAGCCGCCTTTTTCCGGGGGGCCGGTCAGTTTTAAATACGTATGCCATGCGCCCCCGGCCCCCCGGCCCGCTTATATCCGGATCATATGGTACGGGATCTGGTTGGCGGTCATCATCCGGGCCTCGCGCTGGTGGCAGGTGAAAATGATCATCTGGCCTTTATAGGCGGATGCCAGCCAGGTAAGCGCGCTGCGCAGCCGTTCGTCGTCGTAGAGGACGAAACTGTCGTCGAAGATCAGCGGCATATTTTCCCGCTCGCCCTGGATCAGTTTGGCGGCGGCCAGGCGCATGGCCAGATAGATCTGGTCCATGGTGCCGCTTGACACCTGCTCGATGGGGACCAGACGCGTTTTGGTATTCAGAAAGGGGTTCAGGTTCTCGTCGATACTTATGCTGGTGTAGGCGCCCCCGGTAATGCCGGCCACGAGGTCGGAAGCCGTTTTGTTCAGATACAGCCCGAACGAATCGCGGATGGACGCGGACAGTTCCGTCATGGTATCCAGAGCCAGATCGATGGCCGCGATTTCCTGTGAAACCTTCTGATTTTCCGCCAGGGTATGCCGAAGCGTTTCTGCCTGGTTCTTATAGTTGGACAGCAGTTCCAGCTTCTTTTCCAGTTCCCACTGGAGTTTCTGCTGCTTCTCAATGACCGTATCGCAGTTCTGCCGCGTATCGTTAAGCGCGGCCAGTTCGTTCGTGAGGTCGGCGATGGCCTTTTCGGACTGGTCGGTGGCCGCGCTGAGCCGCTTAAACTCTTCCATGCGGGCGCGAAATGCGTCCATGGCCCCGTCGGTCAGGTCCTCGTCTCCCAGATGCCTGCGGAACGTCTCGCGAAGCGTCTGACCGCAGGAGAGAAGTTCCCGGTTCAGCGATTTCGTGTTGGAGAGCAGGACGAAACCGGCGATGAAAAAGACGGCGCACGCAAGCGCCAGTCCCAGACCGAGCATGGGAACCGGCAGCGGAAGGCTTTGCAGGAAAGGAATCTGCCCTCCAAGCAAAAGGACGCCCGCGGCGCCCGCCGCCAGCAACGCGGCCAGGACAAAAAAGACGACGGTCAGAATTTTCCGGGACTTCTTCTCGGAAGCCGCTTTCATCTCCCGGTAACCGGCATAGAGTTCTTCCGTCTGCTGTTCGCAGAGTTCGATGGACACCGGGTCCTGCAGCCGGTTCTCCTCCAGAACCTGGCGGCCCCTGGCGGCCTTCCGGATCAATTCTTCTTTTTCCGCCTGCTTCTTCTCGATCTCGGAACGCGTTTCGCTGCGGAGTTTCTGGTACTCCGGCAGAAGATTTTCATATTCGGGCGCGGAAATATCTTTCTCCAGAGTCTTGATATCGCTTAAAAGCGCGGCGTAGGAACGCGCCGCCTCCGGCACCATAAGACGCTCCGCGTCCTTTTTCTGCGCCTTCAGAAAGGCGGAAGCCTTGGTGATGTTCAGCGCCATGTTGCCGGAGGTGTTCATATTGGCGATGTAATTCTTCAGTTCCGTCACCATTCCGTCGTCGGTAGCGCTTTTAAGCTGGCCGATGCTGATGGTGTTGTTGTAGGCCGTCTCGGTCAGCCCGCCCAGCAGTTCGTCCATCAGGGCCTGGGACGCTTCCATTTCCTTTCCCAGGGTCTCGTCGATGATACGCAGGTCCTTTTTATCCTTGCGGAAGGTGCGCTCGATGCGGTAGACGTGTCCCTGATGTTCCAGACGCAGCGCGCCCTCATACGTCCCGCTGTTTTCCCACGGCTCGAACTGGCTGTAAAGATCCTTTTTGGCGGCCCGTCCCCGCTGCGGTTTCAGTCCGAAAAGCATGGAGCGGATAAAAGTGTGGATCGTGGATTTGCCGGCCTCGTTTTTGCCGTAGACCACATTGATGCCGTCCTCAAAAGGGACGCGGAGATTGTGGAATTTGCCGAACCCTTTTATCTGAAGTTCCAGAAATTTCATGGATTAGCTCCTTTCGTCGGTAGTGCGCAGCAGCGCGTTGATGCCGTAATAGAGGGCTTTTTTCTCAACGGGGCTCATATCCGGCTTGTCGAAGGCGCGGATATAGAAACCGATCATATCGCTGGGATGCTCGGCGAACAGCGCGCTGAAATCATACTGCGGCTCCGATTCGTCCGTGATTTCCGCGATGCGGTATTTGGCGGTCAGGTTCTCCAGGTCGAATTCGATGGCCGGGTCCCGCATCCCCCGTATGCGGAAACGGTAAATATTCTGCGCGCCGCGCTGATTGATTTCCTGCGCGATCTTCATTTCCAGTTCCGTATTCGTGGTACGGGTGGTGATGTTGACGATCAGCGGGATATAGCGGGAACGGCACAGAGGCAGAAATTCCAGGGAATCCACCTTACGCGAAAGCGGGTCGATGCTGCCCAGCCAGACGCCGTGGTCCCCCGTCTCCGTGGGATCCAGCGGCTCCGGCGAGCCGGGAAAGGCGGCCTTCTTCTCGATAACGATCTCCGGCTTATGGATGTGCCCCAGCGCGATGTAGCTGTAACCGGAAGCGGACAGGGCGGCGCGGTCCAGGGGCAGATGGGAAACGTCCCCGCCGTGGACCATCAGGATATGGATGCGCCCGTCCTCCGGGACGTCCAGGCCGGAGCCGGTCAGGGACTCATACAGATCCGGCGTGTGGTAGCTGAAACCGTGTACTTCCACGTTGCAGTCCTCAAAATAAACACTCTGCATCGTTTCGTCCATCAGATAGGTGACGTTCGGCGCCCAGCGGAAACTTAAGAGGGCCGAATTTTTGCGGATCCGGTCATGGTTGCCGGCGATGATCACCACATGGACGGACGGAATCGTGGAAAACAGGTAATTGACTTCCTTCAGATCTTTCTGCAGGGGCTGGCGGTGGAACAGGTCGCCGGAGATGAAGAGAAAATCCGCTTCCCGTTCACGCGCGGCGGCGACGATCCGGGAAAATGTGTCCCGGATGGCCTGGGTCCGTTCGCGGCTCCATGGTTTGTCGGCGTCCGGCACCATGCCCCAGTGGATATCGGCGGTATGTATAAATTTCATGGTATTCTCCTTACAGTTCGCAGTTGTTGACGGTCCGCGGGAAAGGAATGACGTCGCGGATATTGCCCATGCCGGTCAGGTACATGACGCAGCGCTCGAAACCGAGGCCGAAGCCGGCGTGCCGGACGGAACCGTACCGGCGCAGGTCCAGATAGAACCGGTAGTCCTCCTCCTTCATCCCCAGTTCCCGCATCCGCGCAAGAAGTTTCTCGTAGCTGTCCTCGCGCTGACTGCCGCCAATGATCTCGCCGATGCCCGGCACCAGGCAGTCCATGGCGGCCACGGTTCTGCCGTCGTCGTTCTGTTTCATGTAGAAAGCCTTGATTTCCTTCGGATAGTCGGTGACAAAGACGGGGCGCTTAAAAACCTGTTCCGTCAGATAACGCTCATGCTCCGTCTGCAGATCGCATCCCCAGGACACCTTGTAGTCAAACTGATCGTTGTTCTTTTCCAGAAGCTTGATGGCCTCCGTGTAGGAAACGCGGGCGAAATCCGACCCGGCCACGCCCCCGAGCCGTTCCAGAAGCCCCTTATCCACGAACTCGTTGAGGAAACGCATCTCCTCCGGCGCGTTCTCCAGCACGTAGCGAATGACGTATTTCAACATACTTTCCGCCAGATCCATATCGTCCTGCAGATCGGCGAAGGCGATCTCCGGTTCGATCATCCAGAATTCCGCCGCGTGGCGGGTGGTGTTGGAATTCTCCGCCCGGAACGTGGGGCCGAACGTATAGATATTGCGGAAAGCCATCGCGAAGGTCTCGCCGTTTAACTGTCCGCTGACGGTCAGGCCGGTGCGTTTGCCGAAGAAATCCTGCGTATAGTCCACCGCTCCGTCCGCCGTTCTGGGCGGCGCGCCGGGATCGAGAGTCGTCACCCGGAACATCTCGCCCGCGCCCTCGCAGT
>CAZPGD010000184.1:0-4018 GCA_964585865.1 uncultured Hungatella sp.
CGGGCAGGATTGTGGGAGTGCGAAGCACGGAACAATCCGTCTGGCATCATTTGCCCCCAACATCATAATGATAAAATATACGTCAGTTCCCGCCGGTGTACCAGAACGGCGGCGGCAGCGGAGCACGATGTTTTTCCGTGATTCGGCGGTGAATCGCCGCGCCTGCCTGCCCGGAATGGAATGGGGAAGCGGAAAGGGTTTTGCCGGAACGAAAAACGTTTCCGTTCCGCGAAACGGGGACAGGACGAAGTAAGCAGAGAAAAGCGGAGAACAGAAAACAGAGAGCAGAAATCAAAGTGCAGAGAGCGGAAATCAAAGAAAAGAGGAGCGTTTGATTATGATTAAAGCGGGAATCATCGGGTCGACCGGGTATGCGGGCGGCGAATTAGTTCGGCTTCTGAAGCAGCGGGACGATGTGGAAATCGTCTGGTACGGTTCCAAAAGTTACGCGGGCCGGCCCTACGGAAGCATTTATCAGAACCTGTACGGACTGGCGGAGGAGACTTGCAAGGATGACGAAATGGCGGAACTGGCGGAAATCGCGGACGTGGTCTTTACGGCGACTCCCCAGGGGCTGTGCGCGTCGCTGGTGAATGAGGATGTGCTTTCCAAGGTGAAAATCGTGGATCTGAGCGCCGATTTCCGTCTGAAGGACGCGGCGGTTTATGAGGAATGGTACGGGATCCGGCACGCCGCGCCGCAATTTCTGGGCGAAGCGGTGTATGGGATCCCGGAAATCAACCGGGAGCGGATTGCGTCTGCCCGTCTTGTAGCGAATCCGGGCTGCTATCCCACCTGCTCGATTTTGTCTGTCTATCCGCTGGCGAGGGAGGGGCTCATTGATACGGATACGCTGATTATCGACGCGAAATCCGGGGTTTCCGGAGCGGGCCGCGGGGCCAAGACGGATAATCTGTTCTGCGAGGTGAATGAGAACTGCAAGGCTTACGGCGTGGCGGGGCACCGGCACACGCCGGAGATTGAGGAACAGATCGGGTACGCCGCCGGGCGGCCGATGACGCTCAGTTTTACGCCGCACCTGATTCCCATGAACAGGGGCATCCTGATCACGGCCTACGCGAAACTGACGAAGGACATTTCTTATGAGGAAGTAAAGGCGGTTTATGACCGTTATTACGGGAAGGAGCGATTTGTCCGGGTCCTTCCGGAGGATGTGTGGCCGCAGACGCGCTGGGTAGAGGGGAGCAATTATGTGGATGTGAACTTTAAGATTGACAAACGGACGGGACGTGTTATCATGATGGGGGCTATGGATAATCTGGTAAAAGGCGCGGCCGGGCAGGCGGTGCAGAACATGAATCTGCTGTTCGGGCTTAAGGAAGAGGAAGGGCTCAGGCAGGTGCCGATGTTCCCGTAAAGAAGCAGGAGTGAAATTCCGGGGCGGAACCGCGCGGGCTCCGGGCGCGCGGTCAGAGAAGCCGGCCGGACACGTGCAGTTTGAGCGGAAGCGGTTCCGGCGTGGCGGAGGCGATAAGCGTGCCGGAAGGCCGGCCGGGCTGGCAGCCAGAGCGGAAGCGGTTCCGATACGGCGGAGGTGTTAGGCGTGCCGGAGGGGCTGGCTGCGTCAGGATTTACGGCAGGTATGATATGAAAGGCATAATATAGAAAGCTGGGAGATTGGATATGCCGGAAACCATGAATATCGTCATTCGTGAAATGACGATGGAAGATTATGACGAGGTATATGCTCTCTGGACGGGCATCCAGGGCTTCGGCATCCGGAGCGTCGACGATTCCCGGGAAGGAGTGGAGCGTTTTATAAAACGGAACCCCGGCACCAGCGTGGTGGCGGAGCACAATGGGCGCATTATCGGCTCGGTCATGTGCGGGCACGACGGCCGGAGGGCTTGTTTCTACCATGTCTGTGTGGAAAAAAGCTGCCGCAATCACGGCGTTGGCTATCAGATGGTGCGTTACGCGCTGCAGGCGCTGCGCGCGGAAGGCATCAGTAAGGTAACTCTGATTGCCTTTAAGCGCAATGAGATCGGCAATGCGTTCTGGCGCTCCCTGGGCTGGACCGAGCGGAAGGATATCAACGTATATGATCTTGTTCTAAACGAGGAGAATATCACAAGGTTTGTGGAATAAAATTTTGCCGGGACGGCGCAAAACAGAAACTTTCATTTCGCGGGATGTCGTAAGGCAAAATTTTCCCGCCCATCCGGACGACGCAAAGCAAAACCTTCATTTCGCGGGATGTCGTAAGGCAAAATTTTCCCGCCCATCCGAACGGCGTAAAACAGAAACTTTCATTTCGCGCGACGGCATAATGCAAAATGTCTGCCGAACCGAAAGGACGGCAGCGTGTTATAGAGAAGGATTATAAAGGTACAAAAAAGCGGTGCGGCAAAGGAGAAGGGGACCATGCTGGAATTTCGGTATGATATGCAGCTGCTGATTGAGGGAACGGATCTGGATGAGGACGCGGTCAGCGATTATATTACGGAGCATTTTCGCGGGGACTGCCTGCTGGCGGTAGGCGATGAAGAACTGGTCAAGATACATTTCCATACGAACGAACCGTGGAAAGTGCTGGAATACTGCGCTTCCCTGGGCGAGATTTACGACATTGTGATCGAAGACATGGACCGGCAGGCGCGGGGCCTGAAGGGATGATGGAAAGGAAAGCGCAAAAGGCGAAAGATAAAGGGAAGCGGAAAATGAGAAAAGGCGCAAGGTAAGGGGAACGGAAAAAGGCGAAATGATAAAGGAAATGGAAACGGAAAAAGGCAAAAAGATAAAGGAAAGGAAAACGGAAAAATGGCGGAATTAAGATATATTGACGGCGGCGTGACGTCGGCGGCCGGTTTTCGGGCGGCGTCGGCGGCCGCGGGGATCAAGTACCGGGACAGGAAGGACATGGCCCTGCTTTACAGCGAGAAGCCCTGCGCGGCGGCCGGGACGTTTACCACGAATATTGTCAAGGCGGCCCCGGTGAAATGGGATCAGGAAATCGTTCGCCATGCTCCGGCGGCCCAGGCGGTGGTGATCAATTCCGGTATCGCCAATGCCTGTACCGGCGCGGAGGGATACGGCTGCTGCAAAGCGACTGCCGCCGCCGCGTCGGCGGCCCTGGGAATCCCGGAGGACGCGGTGCTGGTGGCTTCTACCGGTGTAATCGGGATGCAGGTTCCCGTTGACCGCATTGTGAACGGCGTGAATGGGATGGCACCGCTTTTAGACGGGAGCCTGGAAAGCGGCTCGGCCGCGGCCAAGGCGATCATGACGACCGACACGAAGAAAAAGGAAGCGGCGGTCCGGGTGGAAATCGGCGGCAGGACCGTGACCGTCGGCGGTATGTGCAAGGGATCCGGCATGATTCATCCCAATATGTGTACGATGCTGAGTTTTTTGACGACGGACGCGGCTATTTCAAAGGAGATGCTGCAGGCGGCGCTGAGCGAGGACGTTCCGGATACCTACAATATGATTTCCGTTGACGGGGACACTTCGACAAACGATACGGTTCTCCTTCTGGCCAACGGGCTGGCCGGCAACCGGAAGATTACGGAAAAGGGAGAAGATTACGAGGCGTTTAAGGCGGCGCTCCATTATGTCAATGAAACGCTGGCCAAAAAGATCGCCGGGGACGGCGAGGGCTGCACGGCTCTTCTGGAGGTAAAAGTGATCGGCGCAAAGACGAAGGAGCAGGCGGCGGTGCTGGCGAAATCCGTAATTTCGTCGAATCTGACCAAGGCCGCGATTTTCGGCCATGACGCCAACTGGGGCCGCGTCCTTTGCGCCCTTGGATACGCGGGCGTGCCGTTCGACCCGGAAAAAGTAGATCTGTATTTTGAGAGTGCCGCGGGGCGGCTGCAGATCACGCGCGACGGACAGGCGGCGGATTACGGCGAGGAGGAAGCCGCCAGGATCCTAAAGGAGCCGGAAGTGACCATTATCGCGGATCTTAAGATGGGAAGCGCGGAGGCAACGGCCTGGGGGTGCGATCTGACATTTGATTATGTAAAAATCAACGCGGATTATCGTTCTTAAAAAA
>CAZPGD010000185.1:0-2344 GCA_964585865.1 uncultured Hungatella sp.
GGCTGACGCCGCCCTTCGGATAAAAAACAAGGATCCGCGTCCCCGGCACATCCGCGAACCCCGCCAGGGCCGCCTTGCCGGTATCGCCGGAAGTGGCCGTCAGGATCACGATTTCCTTCTCCACCCGGTTCTTTTTCGCCGCCGTCGTCATAAGATGGGGCAGGATCGACAGCGCCATATCCTTAAAGGCGAGCGTGCCGCCGTGAAACAGTTCCAGCACATAGGCGGCCCCCACTTTGACGAGGGGAGCGATTTCCTCCGTGTCGAATTTGTCGTCATACGCGCGGCGGATGCAGCCGCGCAGCTCCTCTTCCGTAAAATCCGTCAGGTAGAGCTTCATGACCTCATAGGCCAGATCCGGATAGGAAAGTCCGGACAATTCGGCCGGCGAGCGGTCCAGCTTCGGTATCTCATCAGGCATAAATAAACCGCCGTCTCCGGCGATTCCCTTCAGAATCGCCCGGGAGGCGCTTAAACCGCTCTCGCCTCCCCGGGTGCTCCGATACAATAATTCTTTCATAAATTCTCTCCGCTTAGATGCCATCTGCGCCGTATCGGCCGGCTTATTCCGATTTCTCCGCGCAGATTTACGCCGTATCAGCCGGCTTGTTCCAGTTTCTCCGCGCAGGTTTGCAGATATCCGGTAATCCCCAGATGCTGCGGGCACACGCTTTCGCACTGTCCGCACCGGATGCACTGGGACGCTTTGCCTCTGCCATTCGTCCTCCAGACGTATTCGTGTTTCGCGGCTTCATCACTGTTGAACATCAGCTGCTGATTGCGCACGGTAAAGATCTCCGGTATCGGAATATTCATCGGACATCCGGCCGTGCAGTAATGGCACCCGGTGCACTTGATCGTCTCCACGGCGTTCAGCGCGTTCTTCGCGTCGGCAATAACCTGCCGCTCCGCCTCCGTCAGGGGCCGGAAATCCTTCATAAAGCTGAGATTGTCCTCCATCTGGGCGATATTGGACATGCCGGAAAGAACGGTGATAACGCCTTCCAGACTCGCGGCATAGCGGATCGCCCAAGAAGCGCAGGACAGATCCGGATTCGCTTTTTTGAAAATCTCCTTTACCGGCGGGATCGGATTCGCCAGCATACCGCCCTTGACCGGTTCCATGATTACGATCGATTTGCCGTGCTTCCGCGCCGTCTCATAGCAGGCCCGCGACTGCTGGCCGGGATCGTCCCAGTCCGCGTAGTTGATCTGCAGCTGAACAAAATCCACATCCGGATGCGCGTTCAGCAGCTGATCCAGAAGTTCCGGCCCCGCGTGGAACGAGAAACCGTAATTTTTGATCAGTCCCTTCGCTTTCTGCTCCTTTACGAAATCCCAGATGTGATACTCATCATACTTCTTATAATTATGAGGCATCAGACCATGAAGCAGGTAATAATCGAAATATCCCGCTCCCACACGTTCCAGGCTGGTAAAAAACTGCTGCTTGCAGCTTGCCTCGTCCTCGCACATCTGCCACGCGTTGATCTTGCTGCAGATGGTGTACGCGTCCCGGGGATAGCGATCCGCCACGGCCGCCTTAAAAGCCGCTTCGCTCTTCCCTTCCCCGTACACATAGGCCGTGTCAAAATACGTGCCGCCGGCGGCCAGAAACTTATCGGCCATCTCGCACATCTGCGGAATGTCGATCTCCCCGCCGGGCAGGGCGGGCAGGCGCATCAGCCCGAACCCCAGCTTAAAAACATCCTTTCCGAACCATTCTGACATAACCGTTCTCCCCCTTTCTCTCTCTGTTATTTTCCCGTTCCGTTCCGCGGCCCGCGGGATATTCCCGTTTCTTCCCGGCCGCGCCTACTCCCCGTCCACGTCCATATTCGCGGCTACCGAAATCGCGCCGGACACCGTCGATACGGCCGAAATCACCGCTACGATGATCACCAGCAGCGCGCCGCCGAGCATAAGAAAAAGAAACGCTTCCTCATCGCCGTCGCTGTCGGTCTCCGCGGTTTCCCCCGCTTTCTCTTCCGTCTGCGCGGCGGCGGCATTCTCCGACGCGTAGGCCGTCCCCGCGGGAGCGGCCGCAAACATCAGACAAAAACATACCATCCATACCGCCAGTACCCGTTTCATATATTTCATCGAGCCTCATCCTCCTGACAGGAAATGTTATAAACGCCTTTTTGTAACACTTCCAACAGTATAGCACACCTTCCCGGAAAAGGAAATACCCGCGCGGCCATAAAAAATTCCGGGCGGGGCGGAACGTCGCGTTTTATAAAAATACGCCGCCGGGCCCTGCCGCGTTTCGTAAAATACCGGGGCGGGGACAGGCCCCCGGCCGGGTACCCCCCCACACCCCCAAGAAAACCAAACCGCGGGG
>CAZPGD010000185.1:2354-3981 GCA_964585865.1 uncultured Hungatella sp.
GGGCCCTGCCGCGTTTCTAAAAACCCCGGGGCGGTACCTGCCCCCGGCCCTGTTCCCGCCCCTCTCCGGCATGAAACCCTCGCGGCTGCGCCGTCAGTTTTGCAGATATTTCCGCAGGCTCTCCGCCCTGTCGGTTTTCTCCCACGGCAGATCCAGGTCGTTCCTCCCGAAATGCCCGTAGGAAGCGGTCTGCCTGTAAATCGGGCGGCGCAGATCCAGCATCTGGATAATCCCCGCGGGGCGCAGGTCGAAATTCTCGCGCACGATCTCCGTCAGCCGCTCGTCGCTTATCTTCCCGGTTCCGCCCGTATCCACGCCGACGGACGTGGGATGCGCCACGCCGATCGCGTAGGACAGCTGGATCTCGCAGCGGTCCGCCAGACCCGCCGCCACAATGTTCTTCGCCACATAGCGGGCGGCGTACGCCGCGGAACGGTCCACCTTCGTGCAGTCTTTTCCGGAAAAAGCCCCGCCGCCGTGACGGGCGTACCCTCCGTAGGTGTCCACGATAATCTTGCGCCCGGTCAGGCCGCTGTCGCCGTGCGGCCCGCCGATGACAAAACGCCCCGTCGGATTAATGAAAAATTTCGTATGGCCGTCCACCATCCCCGCGGGCAGAACCGCGTCGAACACATGCTTTTTGATGTCCGCGTGAATCTGCTCCTGGCTCACGGCCTCGTCGTGCTGGGTGGACAGAACCACCGCCTCCAGGCGGAACGGCCTGCCGTTCCCGTCATACTCCACCGTCACCTGGGTCTTGCCGTCCGGCCGCAGATAGGGAAGCGTCCCGTTCTTGCGGACTTCCGCAAGCCGCCTGGCCAGCTTATGCGCCAGCGCGATGGGATAGGGCATGTACTCCTCCGTTTCGTTGGTGGCGTATCCGTACATCATGCCCTGGTCCCCGGCCCCGATGGCGTCAATCTCATCGTCGCTCATGACCGGGGCCCCGCCGCCGGGAAGGATGCGTCCGGCTCCCGCCGCCGCGTCCTTCGCTTCCAGCGCCCTGTCCACGCCCATGGCAATATCGGCGGACTGCTCGTCAATCGCCGTGATCACCCCGCAGGTATCGCAGTCAAACCCGTATTTCGCGCGGTCATAACCGATCCCGCGGATCGTCTCGCGGACCACCTTCTGAATATCCACATAGGCGCTGGTCGTGATTTCTCCCATGACCAACACCAGGCCGGTCGTGACCGCCGTCTCGCACGCCACGCGGCTCATGGGGTCCTGTTTCAGCAGTTCGTCCAGTATCGCGTCGGATATCTGGTCGCATATCTTGTCGGGGTGTCCTTCCGTCACAGACTCGGACGTAAATAACCGTTTCTCCATGTTCTTCCTCCTTCAAACGGTTCCAAACCCGGCCCTTTCCCTCCCAGAGCCGGTTTCGGGGTAAACACCGCCCTGCCCGTTGGCCGTCCATGCGCCGCCGCGGGCAAGCCCGCGCATTCCATGGCCGCCGACCGGGGCTTTCGCGGTAAAAGAAAAGTCCGTAGCGAACTGCGGACTTGATATACTTGCCATCAAATCCTCTTATTGTTCGATTTCTCGCTCAGGTTGGCACCTTCCGCCCGTCGTCGCCGCCCGAAGGCCACGCGCGACGCGGGGTTGCCGTGACTTCACAGATCCT
>CAZPGD010000186.1:0-1386 GCA_964585865.1 uncultured Hungatella sp.
CACAATGTGTTCGATATCATGCAAACCGCTGTGATGGTGGGAATGATGGCCGGTCCCCCCGGCGTGCTTATGTTCGGGATGCGTGTGTTCGGGATGAGCGCTTTCCGCCGCATGTGTACTGTCATGACCCGCCATAGTTTCGGTATGCGTGTGTTCGGGATAAGCGCTTTCCGCCGCATGTGTACTGTCATGACCGGGATGCCCCGGACCGGCTTCGTGGACATCCTCGCTTTCCTCCTCTTCCCCCTCGACTTCCACGGAAACATGCGTCCCCGTGATCCCGCATTTCACGGAAGTCTCCCTTCTCACGCGCACTCCCGGCAGCCCCAGTTCATTCATTTCCTTTATAAATGCCTCCGGATCCGGCAAAAGTTCCAGCAGCGCCGCCGTCAGCATGTCCCCGGCGGCTCCCATTCCGCAGTCCAGATACAAGGTTCTCATTTGTTCATTTCCCCTTTCTTTACCGATGTTGCGGGTCGTAAAGTCATGCTTTTTCGTGCAAGCACGAATCGCATGACCTTTCGACCCTGGCGTGATGCACGGATTTCTTCGCACTTCGTGCTCCCGAAATCCTAAAACACCTCAAATCCGCTCATTTTCCTATGGAAAATGGCTTCTTTTCGGTGTTTTTGCGGGTCGTAAAGTCATGCTTTTTCGTGCAAGCACGAATCGCATGACCTTTCGACCCTAGCATCGTACACGTGATTGATCATGCCGGCCAGGTAGCCGGCGCCGAATCCGTTGTCAATATTGACGACCGACACGCCGCTGGCGCAGGAATTCAGCATGGACAAAAGCGCCGACAGCCCTCCGAAAGACGCTCCGTACCCCACGCTTGTAGGCACCGCGATCACCGGGCAGTCCGCGAGGCCGCCGATCACACTGGCCAGCGCGCCTTCCATGCCCGCGATGACAATGATTACGCTGGCGCTCATGATATCTTCCAGATGCGCCAGCATCCTGTGCAGTCCGGCCACCCCTACGTCGTATAACCTCTGTACCCTGTTTCCCAGTACCATGGCCGTCAGCGCCGCCTCCTCCGCCACCGGGATGTCGCTCGTCCCGCCGGTAGCTACCAGAACGGTCCCGATTCCGCTAGGGGCGGGTATTTCTCCTATAATTCCCACACGGGCGTCCCCGTGATAATCCAGCGGATGGACGCGGCCCACCTGCTCCGCCGCTTCCGCGGACATCCGGGTGATCAGAATCGTCCCCTGACCATTTTTCTTCATCGTATCCGCGATGCCGATAATCTGTTCCGGAGTTTTCCCGGCTCCGAAAATCACCTCCGCCGCTCCCTGGCGCACTTTTCGGTGAAGATCCACCTTCGCGTACCCGATATCCTCAAACGGCTTCGTCTTTATCCGCAAAAGTGCCTCCTCCACC
>CAZPGD010000186.1:1396-3973 GCA_964585865.1 uncultured Hungatella sp.
CCTTGTGATTCCTACTCCCTTTCCTTTAATATCCGTATCTATCTCTGAATACTCTTCTTGTGCATGTACTAATGGATAATATCTATTGATTTCTGTATTATACTCGTAGCTTCCAGAATACGTTTTACATCACTGTTCACTCGCCTGTTCCCTCCTGATAATCTCCCGCGCCCTATTTAACCTCTCTAGATGCGTACCCTCGTAACCTGCTTGTTCTCCCCATCCTATCCCCTGGGTTCCAGATCCAGCAGCACGGCCCTGTAACTTTTTTTCAGTTCCGCCGTCACCGTCTCCCTTTTTTCCAGAAGCTGCGGAATCTGATCCGCCGGCAGCTGCAGCCTCGCGCAGCCGTCCAGCAGCCGCACGCGGAAATCCGTAAATCCCAGCGAAGCCAGATACGCTTCCGCCGCTTCCGTCCGCCTGAGTTTTTCCGGCGTAATCGTTTCTCCGGAAGGGATCCTCGTCGCCAGACAGGCATACGCGGGCTTGTTCCATGTGAATAATCCCCGCTCTTTCGACAGCCTTCTGATCTCCGTCTTTGTCAGACCGCATTCCCGCAGGGGCGAACGGACCGCGAGTTCCCGAAGCGCCCGCATCCCCGGCCGGTCCCCTGCGTCATCGGAGGCATTGGTCCCGTCCAGCAGAAGCGGAAAACCGTCCTCCGCGGCCGCCGCCCCGATTGCCCCGAAAATCGCTTTTTTGCAATAATAGCAGCGGTCCGCCGGATTCTCCCTCACCATCGGCGCTTCCAGCACCGGCAGCGTAATCACCCGCATATCCGCCTTCAATTCCTCCGCCAGGCGCAGCGCGTCCTCATACTCGAACCGCGGCTGAAACTCCGATTTGACATAATACGCCCGCACCTCGGCGCCCGCGTCCAGCGCCGCGCTCAGCAGATAGGAGGAATCCACCCCTCCCGAAAATGCCAGCGCCGCCTTCGGGTGCCGCTCAAAAAATTCCCGCAGCGTCATATCGCTTAAAACCTCCCATACCGTACTCACAGGTTCCTGTACCCGCGGTTTACCTGCCCGCGCAGATAATTTCCGATATTTGTCACGCAGAGCAGGGTCGATTCGGCGGCGATGGTCCCGCGAATGTTCATAACCGACATAACCGGATCACGTTATCCCGCCGCTCCGTTCATTCCAGAGCCTGCTTCAGATCCTCGATAATATCCTCCGCGCCCTCGATTCCGACGCTGAACCGGATCATGGACGGGTCCACTCCCGCCTCGACCAGCTGCTCGTCGCTGAGCTGCCTGTGCGTGTGGCTGGCCGGATGGAGCACGGATGTCCGGGCATCGGCCACATGGGTCACGATGGCCGCCAGCTTCAGCCGATCCATGAACCGCGCCGCCGCGGCCCGGCCGCCCCTTAAGCCGAAGGAAATTACGCCGCAGGTGCCGTTCGGCATGTATTTCCGCGCCAGATCATAATACTTGTCGCCTTCCAGGCCCGGGTAGCAGACCCACGCCACATCGTCGCGCGATTTCAGATAGCGGGCCACCTTCAGGGCATTTTCACAGTGCCTGGGCATACGCAGGTGAAGCGTCTCCAGACCGATGTTCAGAAGGAACGCGTTCTGCGGCGCCTGGACGGGGCCCATGTCGCGCATAAGCTGCGCGGTAGCCTTGGTAATATAGGCCGCCTTCCCGAATTTTTTCGTGTAAATGACGCCATGGTAGGACGCGTCGGGAGTCGTCAGGCCCGGATACTTGTCGCTGTGGGCGTCCCAGTCGAAATTTCCGCTGTCTACGATGCACCCGCCCACGGTCATGGCGTGCCCGTCCATGTATTTGGTGGTGGAATGCGTCACGATATCGGCTCCCCACTCGAACGGGCGGCAGTTGATCGGGGTCGCGAACGTATTGTCCACGATCAGCGGCACGCCGTGGCTGTGGGCCAGCCGGGCAAATTTCTCGATATCCAGCACGACCAGCGCCGGATTGGCAATCGTTTCGCCGAATACCGCCCGCGTATTGGGACGGAACGCTTTGCTCAGTTCCTCTTCCGGGGCGTCCGGGTCCACCAGCGTGCACTCGATCCCGAATCGCTTCAAAGTCACGGTCAGCAGGTTCGTGGTCCCGCCGTAGATCGTGGCCGCGCTGATCACGTGATCGCCCGCCGAACAGATATTGATGATGGCCAGCAGATTCGCCGCCTGCCCGGACGCCGTCAGCATGGCCGCCGCGCCGCCTTCCAGCCTGCAGATCTTGTCCGCCACCATGTCATTGGTAGGATTGGCCAGTCTGGAATAGAAATAGCCGTTCTCTTCCAGATCAAACAGGCGCCCCATCTGTTCGCTGGTCTCGTACTTGAACGTAGTGCTCTGACAGATGGGCAAAATTCTGGGCTCGCCATTCTTCGGCTGCCAGCCTCCCTGGATGCAGATTGTATCTAACGATTGTTTCTGACTCATGATTGTTCCTCCTGCCGTATTCATTTTTCTCTGAAAGCCCAGTCGCAATAGGCAGGCGGATGGACTACCCGCAGGCCAATCCGCCTGGACATTAGCGACGCTAACCCGGATTGCGAATACGGGTAGGATTGCGAAAGCTGCCTCGCAGCGGAGCAATCC
>CAZPGD010000187.1:0-3962 GCA_964585865.1 uncultured Hungatella sp.
GGCGCCAAGCTGCCGATCTACATGATGTTCGCGACGACGCTGTTCGTGGACAGCAACCGGACGCTGATCGTATTCTCCATTTACATGCTGGGAATCGTGGTCGCCATTATCAGCGCGCTGCTGCTCAATAAATTCGTTTTCCATTCAGAGGCGTCCAATTTCATTATGGAACTGCCTCAGTACCGGATCCCGACGCTCCGCAGCGTGCTGATCCACGCGTGGGAGAAAGTGAAGGGGTTCGCGGTGAAGGCGGGCACCGTGATTTTTGCCTCTACCGTGCTGATCTGGTTCCTGTCCAGTTTCAATCTGCACGGAATGTGCGGGATGGAAGAGAGTTTCCTGGCCTCGTTCGGCAACGCGATTAAATGGATCTTCCGGCCGCTTGGCTGGGCTGACTGGAGAGCCAGCGTGGGCGTAGTCACCGGATGGATCGCCAAGGAGAATATCGTGGCCACGTTCGGGCAGCTGTTCGGCGGCGTCGGCGACGAGGCGGTGGAAGCGATTATGGCCGGAGAAGAAGCGCTTCCGGCGATCAGCGAAGTGTTTACGAAAGTCACGGCGTATTCCTACATGGCGTTCAATCTGCTCTGTATGCCTTGCTTCGCGGCTGTCGGCGCGATGCGGAGGGAAATGGGATCCTGGAAATGGACGCTGCGTGCCATCGCGTTCCAGATGTGCACCGCCTATATCGTGGCGCTGCTGATCAATGTGGTCGGGAACCTGATATTCTGAACAACGTGGACAATTCCGTTTTATACGTGCCAATACCTTACATGTGCCGGTTCCGGCGGCTGCGTTCGCGGCTGCCGGATTCTGGCGTGAAAACGGGGAACGCCCGGAGAGGCGGCCGGCGCCTGGAAGCGTTCATTGGTTTTGGAAAGCGGCGGCCGGTCTTGGGAAAGGCTTATTGGTTTTGGAAAGCAAAGTCCGGTTTCGGGAAGGGTTCATTGGCCCCGGGAAAGCGGTGCCCGGGCGTCCGATTCCGGGAGACGATGAATGGCCTAAAAAGGAATGATTGGTTTTGTGACGGGATGTTTTTCGGGACTTGAAATCAGAACGGACAATCGGAACGGACAATCGAAACGGGAAAATGAAGCGAAGGGGGAGGCAATGACTATGCCGGTGAAGGAAAAGAAGGAATATATTATCCGCCAGCTGCGGGCAAGGGGCTGCAGGATCACGGAACAGAGGCGGCTGCTTATCGACGTCATTCTTTCGGACGAATGCAGCAGCTGCAAGGAAATTTATTATGAAGCCGCGAAACGGGATCCGGCCATCGGGCTGGCCACCGTCTACCGGATGGTCAAAACGCTGGAGGACGCGGATCTGATCCACCGGAAGAATCTCTATCGGATCGACGCCGGGGAAAGGGACTGCCGGATCCTGTCCGGCTGACCCGTATGTAAACAGGACCCCGCCCCGGCATGAGGAAGAAGCGGGGCAGGATCTCATGGATTCCGAATGCCGGGCAGGATTGCGGGAGTGCGAAAACGGAACAATCCGCCCGGGGTCATTTTCTCTTCGCGTTGCTCTGTGAATATTGCACAAAGATGGCAATATTATTTATGCAAAGTGCCCGTATATTTTTCAATCGAGACAGAATATATTTATTTTTTGTAAAAATAAAAATGCCGACGCGGACTGCCCCCCTGATGCGCGGAAGGGAAGTTCGCGCCGGTTTTGCAGGCAACGGTTATGCCGCATGGCGAAAAGGAGGGCTGTATGATGAAGTCAGGAAGAAAAACTCTGGCGGCGGTTATGTCCGGGATGCTGTTTATCAGCGTGTTTTCCACCCCGGTCTGCGCCGCGCAGGGGAGTTCGCGGACCGACGCCGTATCAAAAAGTACGGCTGAGCAAAAGGCGCTGTCCGCGGATGATCTGGGAGTGATCACGATTTCGGACGATGACAAAGAGAAACTGGCGGAACTTCCGGACGGACAGATCGTAAAGGAATTCACCGACGGGAATATGATGTCAACCGCCGTTCAGGGGATGGCGATTGACGGGGACTATCTTTACGTGGCGAAGATTGAAAGCAAGAAAAATAATTTTGCGAATATTTACCGGTATAATCTGAAAACCGGGGGCAAACTCGAGAATGTGAAGTACCGTGAAAGCGCTCAGGCGGAGCCTCTGGAATATTTTAAGAATATCAAACACTGCAACGATATGACCATCTTCGACGGACAGGACGGCCAGAAATATATGCTGACCTCGAACACCACGCATCTGACCGATAATAACTATAATTTTCACAGCATGACGGTTTTCAAGGTGGATGAGAAAAAGGCGGAAATGACACTCTGCGGTTATGTCAACCTGGTGCGGTACAAAGGAAAAGCCGGATGGGTGGACTGCTCGTCCAGTTCCGCGCGTTATCTCGGGAACCGGGACGATAAGGATTATTTCCTGATGAAGAACGCAAGCGATTTCTACTGGTTTGCGCTGCCCGAAGATTATTACGGCGATCCGAAGTATAACCGCACGGCCGCGGAAGCGAGCGCTGCCGAGGAGGATAAGATCCGCTGCCACCGTATTTTCACGATTGACAACCGCAATATGCCGCTTCGCGATGAGGAAAGCGGCAGAATCAAAACGGTGCCCAATCTGGAGACATGGACCAACCAGGGCTTCAATTACAATCCGGAAGAGGACGCAATCTACGTGCCGCTCTATGATCAGTACACCTCAAAAGCCTCGAAAGCCGATAATGTTATCGCGGTATATTCTCTGAACGGTCTGGCGGATATCAAAAAGTTAGAGGAAAAGGACAAGGAGGAGGACGTGACGGGGCCGCCCGCGGTCACGCTGTACCCTTCTACTTTGGGGTTCCGTTTTAAGACGGGTGTGAATTTTGAGGTGGAATCGTGCGGGTTCACCGAGGACGGATCTTTCTATATGGTCACGAATGCCAGCCCGTCCGGAAATGAAGCCATCTGGAAAATAGACTACAAAAGCGGAGAAGCGAAGAACCTTCAATCAATAATGGATCTGACGAAAGTTCATTACACGATTGAATATGACGCGAACGCGGACGGCGTGTCAAAGGACGGAAATACCGCGGGAAAAACCGCTCAGTTTAAGATGTCGATTCCCACGATGCATATGAACGGCGTTCCGACGAATCTTCGTCCCAATATGTTCGAAAACAAGAAAGATAACAAAACCGTTCCGTTCGAGGGCTGGTACCTGTACCGCAAGTCGGATAAAAAGTGGTCCTGCGAGGACGGCTGGTTCAGTTCGGATAAGCTGAAAGGCAAAACGCTGAAATTATATCAGGACAGAGAGGAAGTCGATTATCTTACGGATGTGGACGGCGATGTTATCACCGCGCAGGCGCAGTGGGGAGAGGTGAAGAAGTAGCCGTTTAAAGAAGTCAGGTAAAAATAGGTCATGCTTTAAAATAAATCAGGTAGAGACGGTCCGAACCGGCCCCGGCAAGGGGACGGATCGGGCTGCCCCGGGAAGAAGACGACGGCCTGGCCCGTCTCCCGCGCAGGAGACAGGTCGGGCCGTTTTCCGCTGCGGGTCGGATAGACCCTGTTGAGTGCGTCGGAGTTTCCCGGAAGAGAAACGGAGATGCGTTCAACGTTAAACCACCCGCTATGCGGGTGCGCGACGATTTTAGGCCCGGGCGGCCAGATATTCCCGGATGGAAGCCAGGACGGTATCGGTGTCAAGGCCGTGTACGGCGCAGGCTTCTTCCAGCGTTTCCCCGACGGAGGAGGGGCATCCCACGCAGTGCATACCCGCCTGCATCAGGATGTAGGCGATGCCTCCGTTATATTCCAGCATTTCTCCCATTGTCGTATCTTTGGTAATTTCCATGTCCGTTTGCTCCTTTCCCGGCGCGGAGACGGACGGTCCCGCGCGCTTGATTCATAACGGCAGAAAATCCGCGCAGCGGATTTCCCTGTCCCTGACGATACTTTATCACGATTTTCCGAAAAAAACAAGCCCGG
>CAZPGD010000188.1:0-3919 GCA_964585865.1 uncultured Hungatella sp.
CCGTCATGGGGGCGGAAGGCGCGGTGGGTATCCTGTACGGGAAGCAGATTGAGGCGTCCGCGGACCCGCCGGCGGAGGAGGCCAGACTGGCGGCGGAGTATGAGGAGCGCTTCATGAACCCTTATATCGCGGCGGAGGAAGGGTATATTGATGAGGTGATCCTGCCGGAAGAGACCGGAGAGCGGCTCCGCAGCGCGTTCGCGGCGCTGAGACGGAAGGACAGGAAAGCGGCGGGGTACCGGGCGCACGGGAACATCCCCCTGTAGCGGATAAGAGAGCGGGGGAGCCGCAGAAATCCGGAGGTATAAGTGGGTAAGACAGCATTTTTATTCAGCGGGCAGGGCGCGCAGGCGCCCGGCATGATGAAGGACCTGTATGACCGGTACGACGCGTGCAGAAACGTCTTTCAGACAGCCGATGAGGTTCTGGGACGTTCCATTTCGGGACTCACGTTTGAAGGGACGCAGGAAGAACTGAACCTGACACGAAATACGCAGCCCTGCGTGCTGGCGGCGGATCTGGCGGCATGGAAAGCGATCGGATCCTGCGGTCTGAAGGCGGATGTCGTGGCGGGTTTTTCCTTGGGGGAGTATGCCGCGCTTGTCGCGGCGGGAAGTCTGAAGATGGAGGACGCGTTCCGGGTCATCCAGAAGCGGGCCGACTATATGCAGGAGGCGGTTCCGGTTGGGAAAGGCGCGATGGCGGCGATCGGCGCGGAATCGGTCCGTGAAGTTCAGGAATTGTGTGACCGGGCGGAGGGGTATGTCATCCCGGCCAACTTAAATTGCCCCGGCCAGATAGTCGTATCCGGGGAAACCGGCGCCGTAAGGAAAGTCGTGTAGCTTGCAAAAGCGGGAAAGAAAGGGGCCATGTTGCTGCCCGTAAGCGCGCCGTTCCACTGCGCCATGCTCGAACCGGCGTCGGAACGGCTGGCCGCCGTACTTGCGGAAGTCGCGGTTGAGACGCCCTGCGTGCCGGTCTATCTGAATGTGGACGGGGAAGCGGAAACGGATGGAGCGGCCATCAGGGAGAAACTGGTCATGCAGGCGAAATCGCCGGTGTACTGGGAGAAGACGCTGCGGAACATGTATAGGGACGGAGTAAGAGTTTTTATAGAACTCGGGCCGGGAAAAACATTGTCCGGGTTTGTGAGAAAAACTCTGAAAGAATATCCGGATGTTAAGATTTTCCATGTTTCGGACGCCGCCTCCTTACGGGATACGGAAGCGGGAACCGCAGGAAGGAATAAATGATGCTGCATTCGGAATTCAGTAATATAAAAATAGCCGGGATAGCCGCGGCCGTTCCGAAAAACAGGGATATCATCGCGGAGAAATACGGCTCCGTATTCGGGGAAGAAATGGTCGCGAAATTTTCGAAAACGACCGGCGTCACGGAAAGACGCGTCGCGCCGGAAGAGCAGACCGCTTCGGATCTGGCGTATGCCGCCGCGGATGCGCTTCTTGTCCGGAAAAAGACGGACAGGAGCCGCATCGGGGTCTGTATTTTCGTTACTCAGACGCCGGACTATCGGTTGCCCGCGACGGCCTGCGTCCTGCATAAGAGGCTGGGCCTGCCGAAGGACTGTATCGTGTTTGACGTGAACCTTGGATGTTCCGGCTACGTTTACGGGATGCAGATCACCGCTTCCCTCATGCAGACGATCGATGCAAAGTACGGACTTCTGCTCGTGGGAGATACATTGAGTAAGTGTATCGCTCCTGCGGATTCCTCTTCCGCGATGCTGTTCGGCGACAGCGGTTCCGCGACACTGCTGGAAAAGAAAGGAGGTGTTCCGCAGATTCTGACCGCCTGCCGGACGGACGGCAGCGGATTTAGGGCGATTATCATCCCTTCCGGTGCTTACCGCAATAGGAATGCCGCAAGGGAAAGGGTATTGTGGGGAGACGGCAATATGCGTTCCGATTATGATTTTTATATGAACGGGGTTGACGTTTTCACCTTTACGGTCACGGAAGTCCCGGCGCTGATCAATGAGTTCATGGAAGAGAATGAAATGGATAAGGATCGGATAGATTGCTATGCTTTTCACCAGGCGAACTGCTACATTCTGAAGCAGCTGGCCAAAAAGGCGAAACTGGATAAGGATAAAATGCACATTTCAATGGACCGCTACGGGAACACGTCTGTCACGTCCATTCCGCTGACGCTGTGTGACAAATACGGAAGTTCCGAAGAGGATGCGGACAAAAATATCTTCTCCTGCGGGTTCGGAGTCGGGCTTTCCTGGGGGATTGCGTCCTTTTCCGTGAACCCGGCAGACATTATGCCGGTGATTGAAACGAATGATTCTTACAGGGACGGGAGCGTGTGCCATGATTAACCCGATGGATCTGAGCGGGAAAACCTATCTTGTTACCGGCGCGTCGTCGGG
This sequence comes from uncultured Hungatella sp., assembly GCA_964585865.1. GTDB lineage: Bacteria > Bacillota > Clostridia > Lachnospirales > Lachnospiraceae > UBA3402. Next base: position 2,396 of record CAZPGD010000188.1, read on the forward strand.
ATTGGGACGCCAGGTCTGTATTACGCTGAGCTGTCTGGGCGCAAATGTGACACTGGTGGCCAGAAATGAGGAAAGGCTGCGGGAGACCCTGTCGATGATGGAGCCTGGCAGGCATGATTTTTATTCTTGTGACCTTACGGAGATCGAGGGGATCGAAGCAATCGTGAATGACGCGGTGTCCAGAAACGGGAAATATAACGGAATGGTACACTGCGCCGGAATCGGGACATCGGCCCCGGTACCGATGTGCAAATATCCATTCATGAAAGAAATGATGGATCTGAATTTCTTTTCTTTCGTGGAACTGTCGCGCGTCATGACGAAGAAAAGGAACAGCGCCGATGGGGCGAGTTTTGTCGCCGTGTCTTCCGCGGCGACGAGAATGGCAGATAAAGGGAAACTTGGCTATACGTCCTCAAAAGGCGCGCTGGACAGCGCCGTCAGGGCCCTCGCGGTTGAACTGGGGATTTCCCGCGGGATGCGGTTCAATACGGTAAATCCCGGATGGATCAAGACGGAAATGTATGACGCGCTCGTCGAAGCGGTTGGCCAGGAGAGAGCAGACAAGACAACGAGTACGCATGTTCTTGGTTTGGCCCGGCCGGAGGAGGTGGCGAACGTGATCGCATTCCTGCTCTCCGACGCGGCGTCGAAGATCACCGGCCAGAACCTGTTTGTTGACAGCGGATGGACTGTTAATTCGTATATCAAATAAACGGAAGGAAGAAGATAAAACATGGATACGAAAAAGAAACTGGCGCTGCTGGAAGACGCCCTGGAACTGGATGAGGGAACTCTGCGGGCGGATATGGTACTCGCCGATATCGACGAGTACGATTCGATGACGAAACTGGCACTCATTGTGATGATGGGCGATGAATTCGATAAGAAGCTGACGAATGATCAGATCAAGAAGTTCCGGACGGTGCAGGATATCTTGGATTATATGGAGTAGCGTGCCTTTTACGGCCAATACATGAGCCGTCGGAGGACAGGCGGCGGAACGGATGGAGACAGGATGGCACATTCTAAGTATTTAAGGGTACCGCAATACGAGGCCGGCCCGTATCCCAAAAACAGGCTGGATAAGGTACAGACGTTATTTTCACAGGCATTTGGGGGCAGGACCATATCCGAGGAATCCCTGAGATGGCAGATGGAAGGGAATCCCTGTCTGAAGGAGCGGGCAGTATCGCTGTGGGAGAATGATACGTTAGTTGCCTACAGTGCCCTGACGCCGTTCCGGGCGATCCTGCGTGGGGAGGAAATAATTGCCGCGGTCAGCGGCACCACCATGGCGGACGAAAACCATCCGGGAAGTTCGGTGCAGCTGACGGAGACAGCTGCCGAAAACAACCGGGATATCAGCTTTATATTCGGGTTCCCCAATCACAACGCTTTCCGGATCGAAGCGAAATATACGAAATACCGCTACGTCGGCGATATCGCCTTCTGGACGGCGGCTGCAGTATGCTGAGCTTCTGCTTGGGCACGGTTATCTCGCAGGGCAGGGGCACGCTGCCC
>CAZPGD010000189.1:0-3917 GCA_964585865.1 uncultured Hungatella sp.
GAACGAGATCCCGATGGTGAAGGTAAAGGGCGCGCCGGAGACGTTCGATCTGGCGCGGCTGCGGGAGCGAATCGCGTGCGCGGCGGCCGGGGAAAGATGCGGATGGCCGGAATATGACCGGATCGCGCACAACCCGCGGGAGGACGCGGTGGAGATTACCGGAGAGATCGTCCTTCTGGAAGGGAATTATCTGCTTCTGAACCGGCCCGGCTGGCGGGAGCTCCGGGATTTCGCGGATTATACGGTCCGTCTGGAAGCGGACGCGGAATTTCTGCGCGAACGCCTGATCGCGCGGCGGATAAAGACCGGCGTGGATCGGGCGGAAGCGGAACGGTTCGTCGATTTCAGCGACATGGCGAATGTCCGGACTTGCCTCGCGGAATCGGCGGAAGCGGACCGGATGTGGAGAGTGGACGCGGAAGGCTATTCGGACGCCGTCTGAGAAAGAACGGCGAAAAAAAACGCTTTTCCGGCCGCCGCGGCATGGAACATGGGCGGCCGGAAAAGCGGAACACGGGCGGAAACTCTCATCCCTTCAGTCCGGATGTGGTGATGCCTTCCACCAGGTATTTCTGCAGGCAGACGAAAAGGATCACCGCCGGCAGGATCGACAGGGTCGCCATGGCGAACATGGCGCCGTAGTCGGAGGAAGAACCTGGGTCGCAGAACAGCTTTAACGCCAGGCTGACGGGGTATTTTTCCGTGGAGTTAACGTAGAGCAGGGCCCCCAGAAAGTCGTCCCATCTCCAGATAAAGGAGAAAATGCATCCGGTGATCAGCGCCGGCTTCATCAGCGGCAGAATGATCCGCAGAAAGATGGAGTAATAGGAACAGCCGTCGATCTTGGCGGATTCATCCAGTTCCGTGGGGATCCCTTCGATAAAATTGCTCATCATGTACACGAAGAATCCCTGGGTCGCGAAGCAGTAGGGAACGATCAGGGGCATATAGGTGTTCACCCATCCCAGTTTCTGGTACCACAGGTACTGGGGGATCATGAGAACCTGGGCCGGAAGCATCATGGACGCCAGCATGGCCGCGAAGAGGATCTTTTTCCCCGGGAAACGGCAGCGGGCAAAGCCGTAGGCGACGATGGCCGACGAGCACAGGGTCCCGACGGTGGCCGTGATCGAGATGAACAGGGAATTCTTAAAAAACGTGGAAAAGCTGACCTTGGCGAAGCCCTTCCATCCGTTTACGTAATTCTCCAGGACGAATTTTTCCGGGATCAGGCTGGTGGCGGTCGTAAAGATCGTGGACGTTTCCTTAAAAGAACTCATGACCATCCACAAAAGCGGATAGACCATTACGATGCTGAACCCGGCCACGATCACATGGTAGACGATGTTGTTGATCATGCGTTTCCTGCGCAGTCCCATGTTTACAGCCCCCCTTCATACACCCAGAAGCGCTTGGTGGCAAACAGGATCCAGGTGATGAGCGCGATGATCAGGAGCATGACCCATGCCATGGCCGCGCCGTACCCGGCCGCCCCGTACTCGAACGACTGCTGGTACATATATACCGTGTAGAACAGGGTCGAGTTCATGGGTTTCCCCTGGGTAATGATCAGGCTCTGGGTGAAGGCCAGGAACCCGTTGATCGTCTGAATGATCAGGTTGAAATGGATATTGGGCGTCAGAAGCGGCAGGGTGATCCGCCAGAACTGCTGCCATCCGTTGGCACCGTCCACGCGGGACGCCTCGTAAAGTGACGTGGGGATCTGCTTCAAGGCCGCCAGGAAGATCAGCATGGAAGAGCCGAACTGCCAGACGGCCAGGATAATCAGCGTCCACAGGGCCGTTCGGGTATCGCCGAGCCAGAGGATCTCCTTGTCGATTATACCCAGCGCCATCAGCACGCCGTTGATGAGACCGCCCGAGGAGAACAGGCGCTTCCACAGGATCGCGACCGCCACCGACCCGCCGATGATCGACGGCAGATAATACAGGGCCCTGTAAAGGCCGGTCAGTTTCGTGCCTTTGAAAAGGGCCAGCGCCACGATCAGTGCGAAAATCAGACGCAGCGGGACGGAGATAAGCGCGAACTTAAACGTCACCCGCAGCGCTTTGAAAAAGGTCTCGTCGGTAAGCATTTTTCTCAGGTTCTTCAGCCCGCTGAAACGTGCCGGCGAGACGATGTCGTAATCACAGAACGCGTATAACATGGGTATCAGCATGAACATCAGGAACCCGAAAATGATCGGCGATACGCAGACAAGGCCAGCGATGTTTTCCTGGTTCAGCTTTTGCCGCAATGTCTTTTTTTCCTTCATACCGTTTCCCCTTACTTATCTCTCGGTTTATGAAAAATCCGGCCGGTGCCGGAACGGCGCCGCGCGAGCGCGGCACGTGGACACCGGCCGGATCGGCCGCGTTACCGACCGGTTAGTCGGCCAGTATCGCGTTGCCCTGATTGTAAAGTTCCGCAGACGCTTCCGCTGCCGTCATTTCTCCGTAGAGCACTTTCTCGACCAGCTGATCGGCCAGCGCGTAGACTTCCGTGCTGGCGACCGGCGGAACGGGCGTGACGGGAGAGGAATTGGGCGTTACGACGTCATTGATGAAAGCAACCTCTCTCTGGCTGGCCTCGGGAAGCTGGGGAGCAATCGCTTCCGCCACCGCGGACGGAGCGGGAATGCCGCGCTCGCCGAGCAGAACGTTGTTGCAGTCGATGTCATTGATCAGGTAGTTTAAGACCTTTACCGCTTCTTCCTTGTTGGCGGAGCCGGCGGATACGGAGAAATACATGCTGGGATGCAGGTAGTTCGCCGCGACCGGATCGGCGGCCGGCCATGTCGCGTATTCCAGTTCCATGCCCTCGGGCGCCGCGTTCTCCATGGCGGCCAGCTGGTTGGACCAGAAGCAGGCGCACCAGGACTGGGTGCTCGGAGAGGAGAAATATACCAGCGGAGCCTGCTCGACGGAGTTGACGGTCAGTTCCGCGTAAACGCCGGCATCCAGCATCCAGCCCTCTTTGAGACCGGTTTCATAGATCTCAAAGAACGGAACGAACGCGTTTTCGTCGGTCACGGAGAATGCCTTTTCGTCGAACATGTTGCTGACTCCGGCGCCGCGCATGATGTACTCCATCATGGAAGTGGCGTTTCCGTACGCCAGATCGGTCTTGACGCCGGATTTCTCGTAGATCTCGCGGCTGATATTTTCGAATTCCTCGACGGTCATCTGATCCTTGATCTCGATCCCCAGGGAATCGGTCAGGGTCTTGTTGTAGATCAGGGCGGGAACATTCAGTCCGCAGCAGATCGCGTAGAGACCGCCGTCCACGGAGCCGGATTCCAGGATCCCCTCGTCAATCGTGGAGACGTCCAGCAGACCGGATTCCACGTAGGGGTTTAGATCTTCCAGAAGCCCGCTTTCCACGTACTGGCTCAGAGTCGCCGTGTAGTTCGTCTGCAGGACGTCCGGCAGAGCGTTGCCCGCCGCGGCCGTCGCCAGTTTGGTGAAGTAATCCGAGTACTGCGCGGGCTGCGAATCGAACGTGATGCCCGGATTGGCGTCCGCGTACATGTCCAGCACTTCCTGCGTCAGATCGTTGCGCACCTGGTTGCCCCACCAGGCGACCACCAGATTGGTTTCTCCGCCGGAACTTTCCGCCGCCGCCGTGGTTTCGGCATTTCCGGCCGCCGCGGTTGTTTCGGCAGCCGCCGTCGTCGTTTCGGCCGCGGCCGTTGTTGTCGCCGCCGCCGTCGTCTCCGTCTGGTTCCCGGAACCGCCGCCGCACCCCGCGAGGCCGCACACCATGGACAGGGTCAGCGCCGCTGCCATTGCCGCATTTCTTTTTTTCATAATAATCAGACCTCCTTTTTTTGCTGATTGGTAACTTTATTATAAGAAATCCCGAATCCGGATTAAATTAAAAAAACCGGGGAAATATTTCAAAAAACCGATTCTTTT
>CAZPGD010000190.1:0-3306 GCA_964585865.1 uncultured Hungatella sp.
ATCGTCCGCATCAAGTCGATTTTGGCGAAATACGAGGAAACGGCGGCGGACGGCGCGGCAGACGCGGGCAGACCGGACGCGGCGGCCCGCGCCTCGTCCGCGATTCTCCCGCCCGCTTCGGATGCGGAGAAGACGCTGATGTTAAAGCTGGCCGCGTTTAACGAAGCGGCGGAGACGGCGTTCGCGGAGACGGCGCCTCACAGGCTGTGCCAGTTCCTCTACGAACTGTCCGACGCGTTCAGCGGATTTTACAACGCGACGAAAATCCTGAAGGAGGAAGACCCCGTCAGGCGGGAAAGCTACATTCAGCTGATTACGCTGGTGAAGCGGGCGCTGGAAACCGGCATCGATCTGCTGGGATTCGAAGCGCCCGAGAGGATGTAGCCGGCCGCGCGGGCGCGAAAGGCGGAGAAATTCGCAAGGAAGTTGGGAGGATCCCGTGGAAGTATTGGAAATGGAGACAAAGACCTTCTGGAAGGGGGAAACCGGCGTCGAGGGGACCGTCGGGGACTCCGAGAACCGGTACCGGGTCAGGCTGGAAGTCAGGGGCGGCGATATCTACAGCTGCTCCTGTTCCTGCGGAAAGGGCAGTTCTTTCCGGGGACTCTGCGTCCACGAGCGGGCCCTGTACGAGTATTACCGGGGGTGGATGAAGGACAGGCCCAAACGCCCCGTCGCCACTTCCGCGCAGGCGCGGAACATGATCTGCGAATATACGGACCGCGAAGCCCGATCCCTTGCCCGCGGGGAGAACGAAGAGCCGGTAAAACTGAAGCCCTGCCTGCTGTTTAAGCGGCAGGACGTGAGGGCGGAATTCAGGGTCGGCCGGAAGCGCTTCTATGTAATCAGGGATCTGGTGTCCTTCGCGAGAGCCGTGGAGAAAGGGGAATTCGCCGAATACGGGAAGGATCTTGCCTTTTACCACGAAAGAAGCGCGTTCGCCGGGGACTGCCGCGAACTTCTGGATATGGTGCTGGAATGCGCGGACTCCTACCGGGAGCATTATATCGAATTTAAAAAGAATCTCTACGCCGCCGTGCCGCCATTGCGGGAACTGAACCTGAGCCGCGCGCGCCGGGACCGTTTCTTCCGTCTGCTGGAAGGGAGCGTCGTGGAGGCGGAGGACGAAAAGGGAGTAAAAAGGGAACTGCTCGTGAAGCGGGAGAACCCGGAACTGACGGTGAGCGTCTCGAAAGCGGAAGAGGGGATCCGGGTCCTTGCCGAAAAGGATCTCGTCACTTTCAGCGGGGAGGAGCGTTTCTACGCAGTCAAAGGGGACAGCCTGTACCTGTGCGACGAGGAATTCAGCCGGGACACGGAGGCATTTTTCCGACACATGACGCAGGGCTACGGGGCGCCCCGCGAGGTGACGGTCCACGACAGGGACGTGCCCGCCTTCTATGGACTGGTGCTGAAAAAACTGGAACGGCGGGTGCTTCTGCGGACGGAAGGCATCGATTTGGAGCCGTACAGGCCGGCGGAACTGACCGCCCGCTTCATTCTGGAAAGCCCGGACGCGAATGAGGTGGTCCTGCGCCCCACGCTTTTCTACGGTTCCCGCGCGTTCCATCCGCTGGAGGACGGCGGGGTGCCCGACGGCATCCGCCGGGACATTGCGAAAGAATTGAAAATCAGTCAGGTTCTGACAAAATATTTTAAGCACCGCGACCCGCTGACGAACGACCTGATGATCCGCGGCGACGAGGAGGCCATTTTCCGCCTGCTCTCGGAGGGGATCCCGGAACTGGAAGAACTGGGCGAGGTATGGATCCCGAAGGACGAAAGCCGGCTGCGGCTCCTGCCGCCCCGCAAGGTATCCGTAGGCGTTCAGACGGCGGGGAACTGGCTGACGCTTAAGGTGGACGCCGGGGATCTGGACGGCGCGGACCTTCGGCGCATCCTCTCGGCCTACCGGGAGAAGAAGCCGTATTACCGCCTAAAATCGGGGGAATTCCTGCGGCTTGCGGACGACGGCTTGCTTGCCGTGGCAAAAATGGCGGAGGAACTGGCTTTGCCGGCGGGCGAAATGAAGAGCCGCGCGTTCCGCCTTCCCGGGTACCGGGCGCTCTATCTGGACAGTCTTTGCCGGGACCGGAAAGACGTGCGGCTGGAAGGGGATTCCCGTTTCCGGGCGGTTGTCCGGGAGATGGAGTCGGGAGGGGACGGCGATTTTGAAATCCCGGAAATCTTTGAAAATGTGCTGCGGGAGTACCAGAAAACGGGCTACCGCTGGCTTAGGACGCTGGACCGCTGCGGGTTCGGCGGGATCCTCGCCGACGACATGGGTCTCGGCAAAACGGTGCAGATCATCAGCGTCCTTTACGAGGAGGCGCGCCGCGGGAACCGCTGTCTTTCGCTCATCGTCTGTCCCGCGTCGCTGGTCTACAACTGGGAGTGCGAGATACGGAAATTCGCTCCGTCGCTGCGGACGCTGACCGTTGCCGGAAGCGCCCGGGAACGGGAGGAGAAACTGAAAACGGCTTCGGATTATGACGTGCTGGTGACTTCCTACGATCTTCTGAGGCGGGATATCGAATGGTACCGGAAGACGGAATTCCGCTACCAGGTTATTGACGAGGCCCAGTACATCAAGAATCCCGCGACGCAGAGCGCGAAGGCGGTCAAGGCGGTGAGGGCCGCGACCCGCTACGCGCTGACCGGCACGCCGGTCGAGAACCGGCTCAGCGAACTGTGGAGCATTTTCGATTATCTGATGCCGGGATTCCTGTTCAGTTACCGGCGCTTTCGGGAACGTTTTGAACTGCCCGTCGTCCGGGACGGGGACGGGGAGGCACTGGAAACGCTGCGGCGCATGACGGGGCCGTTTATCCTGCGGAGACTGAAGAGGGACGTTCTGGAGGAACTGCCGGAAAAGCTGGAAACGGTGGTCTATTCCAGGATGGAGAGGGAGCAGAAGGAACTCTATACGGCCAGGGCCCTACAGCTGAAGGAGCAGCTGGAAGGCACGGAGGAAGAGAATAAGCTGGAGATCCTTTCGGCGCTTACGCGGCTGCGCCAGATCTGCTGCGATCCGCGCCTGGTGTATGAGGATTACCGGGGCGGCTCCGCCAAGCTGGAAACCTGTATGGAACTGGTGCGATCCGGTCTGGAATCGGGGTACCGGATCCTGCTCTTTTCCCAGTTTACGTCGATGCTGGAACTGATTCGCGAGCGGCTGAGAGAAGAGGGAACCGCGTATTTGCTGCTGACCGGCGAGACGCCGAAGGAGGAGCGGCTGCGGCTGGTGAACGCGTTCCAGAACGGGGAGACGCCGGTGTTCCTGATTTCGCTGAAAGCGGGCGGCAC
>CAZPGD010000190.1:3316-3913 GCA_964585865.1 uncultured Hungatella sp.
CGGCACGGGGCTGAACCTGACGGCCGCGGACATGGTGATCCATTATGATCCCTGGTGGAACGTGGCCGCCCAGAATCAGGCCGCGGACCGGGCCCACCGCATCGGCCGCACAAAGAAGGTGACGGTGGTGCAGCTGATTATGAAGGGGACGGTGGAGGAAAATATTTTAAACCTTCAGAAAGCGAAGGCCTCGCTCGCGGAACAGGTGGTCACGGAGGATGCCGCGTCGCCGGGGAGTTTCAGCCGCGGGGAGATCCTGACGAAGATCCTGAACGTGACCGACGGGTTCCGGGAGGAAGGGGACGCGGGTCCCGTATAAATTTCCATACAGCGCGTCACAGGAGTTTCTCGATCTCTGCCTTCACCGTGTCGAGGGAATCGGTCGGCTCGAAACGGGCGGCGATTTCCCCGTTGCGGTCAATCAGGAATTTCGTGAAATTCCATTTGATTTTGCCGTTGTCCTTGTAATCCTTATCCATCTTTTTGACGACGGGCTTCAGCACCGCTCCCATGGGACCGCTGAATCCGCCGAATGTCGTGTTCGCTGTCAGATAGCCGTAGAGCGGGATGGCGTTCTCGCCGTTGACGTCGATTTTG
>CAZPGD010000191.1:0-2175 GCA_964585865.1 uncultured Hungatella sp.
TGTCCCAGCCCCAGCAGCTGATGGCGCAGGACCGGAAGATCGTGGAGGTAGCCTTCGCGGGGGACATCATCGGAATCTTTGATCCCGGTATTTTCTCCATCGGCGATACGTTCTGTCTCTCGAATGAAAAATTTCAGTTTGAGGGGATCCCCACCTTCGCGCCGGAGCATTTCGCCCGCGTCCGCCAGGTGGATACCATGAAGCGGAAGCAGTTCCTGAAGGGGGTCAGCCAGATCGCCCAGGAAGGCGCCATCCAGATTTTCCAGGAGTTCAACACCGGCATGGAGGAGATCATTGTCGGCGTTGTCGGCGTGCTTCAGTTCGAGGTGCTGACTTACCGTCTGGAAAATGAATACAACGTGGAAGTCCAGCTGGAACAGCTGCCTTACGAATACATCCGCTGGGTGGAGAATAAGGACCGGATCGACGTCGCCCGCATCCAGGGCACATCCGACATGAAGCGCGTCCGGGATCTGAAAAACAATCCGCTGCTGCTCTTTGTCAACAGTTGGAGCATCGGCATGGTGGAAGAACGCAATCCCGGGATGAAACTGAGCGAATTCGGCCGCGGATATAACCGCGCGGGCGGGGGCCGTCTCCGGCGGTCCATGCGGCGGCCGTCTCCGACGGTGAGCCATATGGCGGCAAATCCGGCTGAGCGAGCCATGCGGCAGCCGTGTCCGGCAAAGCCGCCTCTACCGGTTCAGAACAACAGTAAATACAGAGAGGAGCCCAATATGAACTGCAAAGATCAGATCGAATCCTACATCGAGGCCCACAAAGAAGAGATGGTCCGCGATATTTTTTCCGTCTGCCGCGTCAACAGCGAGCGGATGCCCGCGCAGGAGGGTATGCCCTACGGCCCCGGTCCCGCCAGGGCGCTGGCCCGGGCCATGGAAATCGCCGCTTCCTACGGTTTTGCCACCCGCAATTACGATAATTACGTCGGTACCGCGGATTTAAATGACAAAGAGCCTCAGCTTGACATTCTGGCGCATCTGGATGTGGTTCCCGCCGGCGAGGGCTGGCAGGTCACGGCGCCTTTTGAGCCGGTCTTAAAAGACGGTCTTCTCTACGGCCGCGGCACCGCCGACGACAAGGGGCCGGCCATAGCCGCGCTCTACGCGATGCGCTGCGTAAAGGAACTGGGACTGCCCGTTACGAAAAACGCCCGCCTGATCCTCGGCTGCGACGAGGAATGCGGAAGTTCCGACATCGCCTACTATTACCGGATCGAGAAGGAGGCCCCCATGACCTTTTCTCCCGACGCGTCCTTCCCGGTGACGAACATCGAAAAGGGCCGTCTGGCCGGGCATTTCACGGCCGGTTTCCCGGCATCCGCCGCGCTTCCGAGACTGGTGTCCGCGGACGCCGGCATCAAGGTGAACGTGGTCCCGGGAAAAGCCTGCGCCGTTGTGGAAGGACTGGACGCGGAGACGCTTGAGCGGACCGCGGAAGCGGTGAAGCGGGAGATCGGGATCCGGTTTTCCTTTGAACCGGCGGGCGCGCGGACGAAGATTACGGCGGAAGGGGCCGGCGCCCACGCCGCGGGGCCGCAGGACGGCAACAGCGCCCTGACCGGACTGCTGACGTATCTTTTGAGGCTTCCGCTGGCGCCCTGCGGACAGACGGAAGCGCTCGGCGCTCTGCTGCGGCTGATGCCCCACGGCGACGTGAACGGAAAGGCCCTCGGCATTGCGCTTTCCGATGAACTTTCCGGCAGCCTGACGCTGGCGTTCACCATGCTGCAGGTGACGGAGGACCATCTGGACGGTATGTTTGACGTCCGCTGCCCGCTCTGCGCAACGAACGAAAATATGCTGGACGTTGCGAAGGCGAATATGGCGCGGGAAGGCATTACCCTTCACAATGACCATTTCCAGCCGCCCCATTATGTCGACGGAGGTTCCCGTTTCATCAGGACGCTGCTGGACGCCTATGAAGCCTATACCGGCTTAAAGGGCGAGTGCCACGCCATGGGCGGCGGCACGTACGTTCACGATCTGAAGAACGGCGTCGCTTTCGGCGCGTCGATGCCCGGGACCGATAATCATATGCACGGGGCCGATGAGAGAGCGGTGCTGGAGGAACTGCTTACCGCCGCGAAAATCTACGCGCAGGTGATCGCGGAACTCTGCGCGTAGGACGCGGCCGCCGGCGATCCGCTTCCCGGCG
>CAZPGD010000191.1:2275-3865 GCA_964585865.1 uncultured Hungatella sp.
GAAGAGTACCCGGCGGCAGACGACCGCAGATTCAAATAGAACAGGGTGAACGTGCATCCTATATAGGGCGCGACCCATATCATGCCGATTCCCATGCTTAAAGACGCCAGCAGGATCATTCCCGTAAAGCTGAGCGAAAGCATCAGGAAGCGGCAGCGGTTGCCGATCAGCAGTTCCCTGCTTTCCAGAAGCGCCCGGATAATCCCCTTTTGCGGATCCTCGACCAGGACGTGGAAGCTGAAACTGAAAGTCAGTCCCGCGTAGAGCAGGCAGACCGCGACGATCAGGCTGTACACCAAAAGGAACACGGCCGCGAACCGCGTGTCCCCCGTACAGGCCGCGGCGGCGATCAGGATAACCACCGGTACCAGGAGGATCAGGACGGCGCCCAGCGCGATCAGGTACAGCAGGATGAATTTCCACGGCTTGTGCGTAAAGGCCCAGAAGAAATCCTTCACATCCGTCCGTCCCCGGGTGCAGATGCCGAAATACATTTTAATGCAGCCGGCGGTAAACAGGGCCGTAAGAAAGGACATGCACAGCCAGCTGACGAGCAGCAGGACCATGCATACGGCGGCGATCAGGGAATCGCGCCGGCCGGCGGCAGGCGTATAAACGAACAGGCGTGTCCCGGAAAACGGCAGGTTCCTTCTCAGCAGCAGGTAAAGCGGAACCTGAGCGATCATATTGACCACGAAGCTGATTCCGTACGAAATCAGGAACGCCGCGGCCATGACGGGGTAATTCCCCAGAAGCGCCCGCCGGGCCGTTTGTTTTAATTCAGAACGTTTGATTTTCATCTCATGCCTCCATTATGAACGGATGCCGGGGGCAGAAGCCCGCGGATCCCGAATGCCGGGCAGGATTGCGGGAGCGCGAAGCACGGAACAATCCGTCCGGCACCATTTGACCCAAACGCCGCGAACGGAACCGTCAATAATCCATCAGCATGAAGATGATCAGGATAAAGGTGTAAATTACGGATATGACGATCGAGACGATCCCGGTGATCAGGCCGGCCATCGCCTGTCCGGAAAGCTGGTTGTCAACTCTGGACAGGATGGCGAGAATGATCGCCACGATGCCGAGGATAAAGCCCCCGCAGCAGCAGCAGGACAGTATGATGCTCGCGATTCCGGTGATCATGGACGCCAGCGCCAGATTATTATTCTGATTATCCATATGGATTCCTCTCCCTTCCCTGGAAATATACGATAAGGGAATTATACAACGAATCTTTTGGCTTGTAAATAGGTTCGGAAGCCCCGCTTCGCATACGCCCTGCTAGCACTCATTTTAAGTGAGTGCTAATTTTCTCTTGACAAACGCTCTCAAACGTACTAAACTATTCTAAAAAGAAAACAACATGTCCCGGCGCCCGCGAAAGGGCAAAGGAGCGCCGGACAAAAAGGAGAGATGATTCATGGAAGCAAAGAAAGGCAGTCTGTCCATAAGCAGCGAAAATATTTTCCCGGTGATCAAGAAGTGGCTCTATTCCGATCACGATATTTTTTACAGGGAGCTGATTTCGAACGGCTGCGACGCCATTACGAAACTGAAGAAGCTGGAACTGATGGGCGAGTACGAGCG
>CAZPGD010000192.1:0-771 GCA_964585865.1 uncultured Hungatella sp.
AAGGATGCACCGTACGGGGGGCGGATGGAAATCAAACGCGGAAGTTTATGACAATATCAATATCAATATTTTTGATTTCATCTCCGGATTTATGAAGAGGGAAGAGATACGGGACGCGATCCGGATCGGACTCCCGGAGAACCTGGGCGCCAATAAGGAAATGATCATAAACACTTTTCAAAACAACATATTAACGGACATGAACGAGGAGACCCACGGCTTCTTTTTCCAGCTGAAATTAAGGATCGGCTATCAGGGATTCGCGAAGGAATTTGACGATCTGTACGGTTACGGCAATTTCCGGAACATGCTGGAGCTGATCCACCGGAAACTGAGCGGCGGCGAAGGGAATGAGGACGGCGGCAAAGAGATCGAGGGCGCCAAACGATACATTATGGAAGCGATGGAATATACGCTTCAGCAGTACGGCGGCAGATTCATCCAGGAAACATTTTCCGGTATGGCCTGAGGATGAGGAAAGGAGACAAAGACATGGCCTTCTTTGGGTAGGGAAGAAACCGACAGGGAAAAACCTGAAAATGTTTATTTTAAGCGGCTTTACGGGTTTGGCATTAAGTCTGCCGTATAATTCATATTGATTTACAAAGCAATCTAGTATATAGTAAGGATAGATTCGTCAGATTCAGACCGGAAGGAGCGGGAATAAGATGATAAGGGTAGCGGTAGACGCGATGGGAGGAGACAACGCGCCGGAAGAGATCGTGGCCGGGGCGGCGGACGCGGTGAGGCGGCAGCCGGATATCCGGGTGC
>CAZPGD010000192.1:781-3858 GCA_964585865.1 uncultured Hungatella sp.
TGCCTGGATTCGCAGAACTGCGGGAAGTCGGGGATCACGGTCGTGAATGCCACGGAGGTGATCGAGACGGGAGAAGCGCCGGTGAACGCCATCCGCCGGAAAAAGGATTCCTCGATCGTGGTAGGCATGAACATGGTGAAGCGGGGCGAGGCGGACGCGTTCGTATCGGCCGGGAGTTCCGGGGCGGTGCTGGTAGGCGGACAGGCCATTGTAGGCAGGATCCGGGGCGTGGAGCGGCCGCCGCTGGCGTCCGTGATCCCCACGGAGAAGGGGGCGTCCCTGCTGATTGACTGCGGGGCCAACGTGGACGCCCGTCCCTCGCATCTGGTACAGTTCGCCCGGATGGGTTCGATCTACATGGAACATGTCATGGGAGTCAGCCGGCCGCGGGTCGCCATCGTGAACATCGGCGCGGAGGAAGAGAAGGGGAACGCCCTGGTAAAGGAGACATACCCCATGCTGAAAGCCTGTACCGACATCAACTTTACCGGCAGTATCGAGGCGCGGGAGATCCCGCACGGCGGGGCGGACGTGATCGTCTGCGAAGCTTTTGTGGGCAACGTGATCCTCAAGCTGTACGAGGGCGTCGGGGCAATGCTCATCAGCGTGGTGAAGCAGGGAATGATGGAGAACCTGCGGAGCAAACTGGGGGCGCTTCTGGTAAAGCCGGCGCTGAAAAAGACGCTTAAAAAATTCGACGCTTCGGAGTACGGCGGCGCGCCGCTTCTGGGTCTCAACGGCCTGGTCGTGAAGACCCACGGCAGCGCGAAAGCGGTGGAGGTGAGCAACTCGATCCTTCAGTGCGTGACTTTCACGGAACAGAGGATCAATGAAAAGATAAAAGAAAGCCTGACGGCGGAGGAGCCTTCCTCAGAGAAGCCGGACCGGCAGCAGAAATAAGGAAAGAAAGGAGAGTCTGAGTATGGAATTTGAAAAATTGCAGGGAATCATCGCGGAAGTGCTCAATATTGACGCGGAAGACATCACCATGGCCACGACCTTTGTGGATGATCTGGGCGCCGACTCCCTGGATGTTTTCCAGATCGTCATGGGGATCGAGGAAGAATTTGACATCGAGATTCCCCAGGACGCGGTGGAGCATATCGTGACGGTAGGCGACGCCGTAGAGCAGATCAAGAACGCTTTGAGTTGAGGATAGGAGACAAGCAGGCGCTGCGGATACGGGGATCCCATACGCAGCGCCTGTTTGCATAGGGAGAAGAGAATGAACAGAGATCTGAACTTACTGGAACGGCAGATCGGGTACGCGTTCCGGGACAAAAAGCTGTTCCGCCAGGCCATGATCCACAGTTCCTACGCGAACGAGCACCGTCTCGCCAAGTCCGAGTGCAACGAGCGCCTGGAATATCTGGGCGACGCCGTTCTGGAACTGATCTGCAGCGACTATCTTTTCCGGAATTACCCGGACAAGCCGGAGGGGGAAATGACGAAGCTGCGCGCGAGCATTGTCTGCGAGCCTACGCTGGCCCTTTGCGCCGAGGAGCTGAAGCTGGGGGAATACCTGCTTCTGGGAAAAGGCGAGGAGGCCACGGGCGGGCGCCTGCGGCCCTCCATCGTATCGGACGCCATGGAGGCGCTGATCGGGGCGGTCTACCTGGACGGCGGATTTGACAGCGCCAAGGAGTTCGTCTGCCGTTACGTGCTGGACGACGTGGAGCATAAGCAGCTTTTTTATGACAGCAAGACGATCCTGCAGGAAATGGTGCAGGCGGAGGAAGAGGGCCCTCTCAGCTACGAACTTTTGAGAGAGGACGGACCGGATCACAACAAACTCTTTGAGGTGCGGGCCCTGGTCGGATCGCGGGAAGTGGGGCGCGGCACGGGCCGGACCAAGAAGGCCGCGGAAGCCATGGCGGCCTACCGGGCGATACGGAACCGGACGGACGCGGCGGCGCAAACGGCGCGGCCGGAAAACTGACAGGTGGTCTATGTATTTAAAAAGCATCGAGGTGCAGGGGTTCAAATCCTTCGCCAATCGAATCGTATTGGAATTTCATAACGGGATCACGGCCATCGTGGGTCCCAACGGCAGCGGGAAATCCAACGTGGCCGACGCCGTCCGCTGGGTGCTGGGCGAGCAGAGGACCCGGCAGCTGCGCGGAACCAGTATGCAGGATGTGATCTTTTCCGGCACGGAACTGCGCAAACCGCAGGGCTTCGCCTATGTGGCCATCACGCTGGACAATTCCGATCACAGTCTGGCCATCGGGTACGACCAGGTGACGGTGGCCAGGCGGATCTACCGGTCGGGGGAGAGCGAGTACCTGGTCAACGGCAGCGCCTGCCGTCTGCGGGACGTGCAGGAAATGTTCTATGACACCGGAATCGGCAGGGAAGGCTACTCCATCATCGGGCAGGGGCAGATCGACAAGGTTCTAAGCGGCAGGCCCGAGGAGCGTAGGGAACTGTTTGACGAGGCCGCCGGCATCGTCAAGTTCAAGCGGCGGAAGAGCATTACCCAGAAGAAACTGGAAGATGAGCGCCAGAACATGCTGCGCATCGAGGATATTCTCGCGGAACTGGAAAAGCAGGTGGGGCCTTTAAAGCGGCAGTCGGAAACGGCCAGGGAGTACCTGCGGCTGCGGGACGAACTGAAGGCGCAGGAAGTGAACCTGTTCTTGCGGGAAACGGAGACGATTCGGGCCCAGCTGAAGGAAACGGAAGAGAAGCACCGGATTGTCGCCGCCGATCTGGAAGAGACGGGACGGGAGTCGGACAGGCTGCGTTCCGACTACGAGCGTCTGGACGGGGAGATCGCGGAAATCAACGGCCGCATCGAGGAGGAGCGCGGCGAAAAGAACCGGGAGACGGTCGAAAAAGGCAATCTGGAAGGCAGGATCGACGTCCTCCGCGAGCAGATCCGCGCGGAGCAGGCGAACGCCGGGCATGTGAGCGAACGGATCGCCGCCATTGACCGGGACATATCGGAGCGGCAGGAACGGATCGAACATTACCGGACGGATCACCTGGACGTCGGCCGGCAGGCGGAGGACGGGCAGAAGCGGCAGGCGGAAGCGGAAGAAGCGCTGCGGCTGGCCGACGGGGAACTCATGCTT
>CAZPGD010000193.1:0-3821 GCA_964585865.1 uncultured Hungatella sp.
TGATGGCCTGCCGGATCCACCATGTCGCGTAGGTGCTGAATTTATACCCCTTGGTATAATCAAATTTCTCCACGGCCTTAATCAGCCCCAGGTTCCCTTCCTGTATCAGATCCAGAAACTGCATCCCGCGGCCCACGTAGCGCTTGGCAATGCTGACCACCAGTCTCAGATTGGCCTCCGCCAGACGTTTCTTGGCCTCCTCGTCCCCCTGCTCGATCCGTTTAGAGAGTTCGATTTCCTCATCCGTGGAAAGCAGGGGAATCTTGCCGATTTCCTTCAAATACATCCGGACCGGGTCATCCGTTCCCACCCCCTCGGGAACCGAAAGGTCAACCTTTTCCAGATCGATCTCTTCCTCCCCGTCCAGATCCATTTCCTCATCCAGAAACAGTTCCTCATCCAGATCATCTACCGGAGCCATATGGACGACGTCGACCCGGTTGGCGTCCAGAAAATCATAGACCATATCCCATTTATCCGCGTCCAGATCGTCGCCGGCGAAAAAATTCTCGACCTCCTGACTGTCCAGCACGTTCTTCTTCCTTCTGGCCTCCGACAGAAGCTGCTGCAGCTTTTCCTCAAAGCACGATTCCTTTTCTTCCATATATCCCCCCCGCCTTTCTGCCGCCTGTCCGTCCCCTTGCGCGAATATGCCCGCCTGCCGCCGCGCGTCCCGGCCTGTCTGCCGCCCATGCGTTACCCTGTCCGAATATTCCGGCCTTTAGCCGCCGGGCATCTCCCTGTCCGAATCTTCCGGCACCCGCCGCGCGCACGCCGCTCCGCCCGAACATCGCCCGCCTTAATCCAGTGACAGGCGCAGCGTTTTCAGTTCGCTCTGCGCCTTGATAATCTCCTGCAGCTGCGTGATATCCGCGGCCTCCCTGCCGGCCTCTTCCAGGCTGTTTTTCCGCACCTTGATCACCGTTTCCGTAAACGCCTTTTTCTGCTCCTCGCTGCTTAGCGGCCCTTCCAGACTGGCATTGAAAAGCGCCGCGACTTCCCTGTACTGCTCCCCGTCGCCGATAAAATGGTTCAGGATCTGGGCCGGGTTCAGATTCCCGGACGCGTACCCCTCAAACACCATCACCGCCACTTTATGGTACAGTTCCTCCCGAAAATCATCCGGGGTGATAATCCCCTTTATCTTATCAAACAGCGACGGATCCTCGATCAGCCACGTGAGCAGGAGCCTCTGGGACTGCCGCGCCCCTTCCTCGCGGTCCCTTTTCTTCTTTTTGAATTCCGTGACCGGCTGCGGCGCGGGCCCGCTCTCCGCCGCGGCCGGCCCCATCCGCATCGCCGTGCGGTTCACCAGCTGCCGCAGATCCTGATAATTGATGGCGTGCTCCCTGGAAACCGCCTGGATATAATTATCCCGCTCCAACGCTTCCGGAAATTCCAGAAGCTTCCGGGCCACCGCGTTGTAGAACCGGGTTTTCTGCTCCGGATCATTCAGATCATAGCCCTGCTTCATCACGTCGATTTCAAACAGAAAGCTGTTCTTCGCCGCCGCGATGCGCTCGCGGAACGCGTCGGCGCCCCGGTTCTTGATAAATTCATCCGGATCCTTAAAGGGCCGCATATCCAGCACCTTGCAGGAGATTCCGACTTCCTTCAGAATGGGAATGGCCCGCAGGGCCGCCTTTACCCCGGCTTCATCGCTGTCATACGTCAAGATCACCTGATCCGTGTAGCGCTTAAGAAGCGCCGCGTGCTGCGTCGTGAAAGCCGTGCCCAGAGACGCCACCGCGTTGGTAAATCCCGCCTGGTGCATGGCGATCACATCCATATATCCTTCGCAGGCCAGGAAATATTTCTCCCTGGACGTCCGCGCGTAGTTCAGCCCGTACAGGTTCCGGCTCTTGTCAAAAAGTTTCGTCTCCGGAGAGTTCAGGTATTTGGGCTCCCCGTCCCCCATGACGCGGCCGCCGAAACCGATCACCCGGTTATTGGTATCCATGATGGGGAACATGACGCGGTTCCAGAATTTGTCCCGGGTCCCCCTCTCCGTGAAGATAAACAGGCCCGTTTCCTTGAGAATCTCGTCCCCGTACCCCTTTCCCCGCAGGTAGCGGTAGAGATCGTCGCCGATCCTGTTCGCGTACCCCAGTCCGAAATGACGGATCGTGCCCGCGCTCAATCCCCGTCCGGTGAAATACGCGTACCCCTGCCGTCCCTGCGGGTGCGTCAGCTGATAATAATAATAATTGGCCGCCAGCTTGTTGATTTCCAGAAGCACGGCCTTTAAATCCGCCTGCGCCTTCGCCTCTTTTGACGTTTCCTGACTGGGAAGCGTGATCCCCGCCCGGTCGGCCAGGACCTGCAGAGCCTCCGTAAAGGAATAATTTTCATATTCCATGAGGAAAGTAATCACCGACCCCCCGGCCCCGCACCCGAAGCAGTAATACATCTGCTTGTCCGGCGAAACGGAAAACGAGGGCGTTTTTTCGTGGTGAAAAGGGCAGAGCCCGAAATAGCTGCTGCCCTTCTTCTGCAGCTTGACGTATCCGGATATGACATCCACGATGTCGTTGCGGGAACGCACCTCCTCCACCACTTCTTCCGGGTAGTACACGCAATCACCTCCCCGCTCCGCCCGCGCCGTCAAACGGCGCCTTTTCGTACCCCGGCCAGGCCCCGTCCTTCCACGCCCTGGGCACGAACAGTTCCTCAAATTTATCAATGGCGTAATCGTCGCTCATGCCCGCGATATAATCGCAGACCACCCGGCTTTTCTTCTCGCCGCGCTCGCTCATCATCCGTCTGAACTCCTCCGGCAGTTTGTCCGTGTGCTCCATATAATACCGGTACAGCGTCTCGATCAGTTGCTGGGCCTTGGACTCCTCGGTTTTGGCCACGCTGTGGCTGTAAACATTCTCAAACATCCAGGTCCGGAGTCCCTTCATGGCCTTTTCCATATCCGGCGACAGAATGATTTCCGGCTTCCCCTGGCTGTTGCGGATCACATCGTGGATCAGATTGTCCAGACGGTCCCGGACCCGGCTGCCCAGCACGTCCGTGCACTCTTTCGGCAGATCGCTCTCCACGAAAATTTTGGCCCGGATGGCGTCGTCAATGTCGTGATTGATATAGGCAATCTTGTCGGAAAGCCGCACGACGGCCCCTTCCAGTGTGGACGGGTGGCCGGACGTCCGGTGATTCAGGATC
Source organism: uncultured Hungatella sp. (assembly GCA_964585865.1). Classification (GTDB taxonomy): domain Bacteria; phylum Bacillota; class Clostridia; order Lachnospirales; family Lachnospiraceae; genus UBA3402. The sequence goes on from CAZPGD010000193.1 coordinate 3,169, forward strand.
CCGTCGCGGACTTCCTTCGTCAGGTTCAGCCCGCGGCCGTCCTTTTCCAGCACCTCCACGACCCGCACGCTCTGCACGCAGTGGGAAAATCCGTCCTCGCAGATCCGGTTCAGCACCGCCTCGCCGGAATGGCCGAACGGCGTATGCCCCAGATCGTGCCCCAGCGCGATGGCCTCCGTCAGGCTCTCATTCAGCCGCAGGGACTTGGCGATGGTCCTGGCAATCTGGGACACTTCCAGCGTGTGGGTGAGACGGGTGCGGTAGTGGTCGCCTTCGGGGGCCAGAAACACCTGGGTCTTGTGCTTCAGCCGGCGGAAGGACTTGCAGTGAAGGATCCGGTCCCGGTCCCTCTGATATTCCGGCCGCAAGTCACACGGCGGCTCGTACGTGTCCCGGCCTTTCGTATTCCGGCTCAGGGAAGCATAGGGACTTGAATTTTCCGCTTCCATCTGCTCCAGCATTTCTCTCACTGACATCTGCGCGTCCCCCCTCCGTTCTCCTGCTTTTGCCGCCCCGCCTCCCGGGGCGGCGCCCGGCGCAAAAGCGCGTTTTAGAACTTCTATCGGACAAAAAGCATAAAAAAGTTAACAACAGTATAGCATACTTTGGCAATTTTCGCACCTGTTTCCGAAATTTTTCGTAACCGGCCCGAT
>CAZPGD010000194.1:0-3807 GCA_964585865.1 uncultured Hungatella sp.
ATTTAACGGCTTCCGGTTCCCGCGCGGCCCCGGCCTTCCCGAAAGCCGGGGCCGCGGTCCCCCGGCCGCAGATTTCGCAGTCGGCAAGGCGGACGGGCAGGCCGCTCAGCCGGCCGGCGTACTCCCGCTCCGTCAGAACAAAATCCACCCGGGCTTCCTCCATCATGCAGCGGATACGGCCGATGGGGAAGGAAGGTTCCGCCGGGACATACATGGCCCCGCATTTCAGCACCGCCAGCATGGCGGCTATCATTTCCGCCCGGTGGTTCATAATGATCCCGACGCTTTTCACTTTTTTCGGGAAACTGCCGGCGATCCGGTCCGTCAGATCCGAGAGTTCCCCGAAAGTCAGGGTCCGGTTGTTTTCGATAATCGCGGGCTCCTTCGCGTGCGCCCGGACCACGCCGGCAAAAAGAGCATAGATTGTATCCTGCATGGAAAATTCCTCCGTTTCCTGCTGTTTCGATCCGTGACGTTGCGGGGCGGTCCCGGTATCAGCCGTCCAGCAACCACCCGATCCCCAGTGCGGTGCGCCTGGCGGGCTCGGTGTAATGATTGCCCCGGTTCAGCCGGAACAGGGTGTCAATCTGCCGATCCCGGTAAAACGCGGCCAGTTCCCCGGTATCGTCCTGCACCGATTTCAAATACGGGTTCCGGGTCCTGCTCTCCGTATCTCCGAGAGAAAAATACAGCCGCTCCGGTTTCCTCACCGGTTCATGGGACATGGCAAATTAACGGAAACCGGGGAACCATAAGGACCCGGACATGCTGGCGATACGGGGAAACAGCCCGGTCCGGTACATGGCGTAGACGGCAAACAGCCCGGCCAACGAATAGCCCGCCAGTCCCCGCCACAAAGGGACCCCCGCGAGCGTCTCTTCCGCCCGCGGCACGATTTTCTCCGTCAGCAAACGCAGATAATCGTCCGCGCCGCCCGTGCACGGGGTGTCATTCTCGGAAATGGGCGGGATGTCCCATGGTGCCATATCATGGTCCCATTCCAGATTGCTGACGGCGACAAGGGTATGGTCGGGACACCGCATCTTTTGCAGTTCCTGCCGCACCTGCCCGCCTTCCGACGCAAACGTGTTCAGATAAATAACGGGACAGTCCGGCGCCTCGCCGGGATAAATGTCCACCTGCTTCCCGTCTATGGCAAATTGCTCCCCTTTCAGCGGTTCCATGGCAATCCCTCCTCATAAAATCCCGAAAATCGTAACCGTTCAGACGGCTTTTCCCGCGCGGCCGCTGACCGCACAGGCAGCGCCGGATGGCAGCAAAAAAGTTCAAATAACCATGCAGGAAGCGTCTTATGGCAGCCGCAAAACTTCGCATGGCCGCGCAAAAAGCGTCTTACGGCACCCGCAAAAACTTCGCATGGCCGCGCAAAAAACGTCTTATTGCAGCCGCAAAAACAATCGCACGGCCGCGAAAAAACATCACATGGCCGCGCAAAAACATCAAATACGGTTGAAAATTTCCCCAAACGGGCGTATAATGAACCCGTTCACCGGTTCCGGGAGGAGTACGGCCCAGCCGTATCGGAGGTGTCCGGTCTCACACTGATTATCCCGGGAACACGCTCCGGCCGGTGAATTTTTCCGTCGGTCAAATCTTTTTCAGCAGTTCGTCGATCTCTTCCTTTTTGGCCATGACCATCATATGTTCGTCCGGGCGGATCACATTATCGGCGGGCGGCATGACGCTGGCGGTTTCGCCTTTTTTCGTCCCCAGGATCACCACGTGGTAACGGTTGCGGATATCCGCCTCCCGCAGGCTCTTGCCCACCCATTCCGGCAGCGGCGGGATTTCGTAGATCGAAAAATCCTCCGTCACCTCGATATAGTCAAACACATGATTGGCGCTGTACCGCACCGCCATTTTCTCCGCGATATCCCGGTCCGGATAAATGACGTCGTCGGCCCCGTTGCGCAGGAGGAACTTGGACTGAATATCGCGGCTCGCCTCGCTGACCACGTATTTCGCCCCCATTTCCTTCAGAAGGCTGGTGATCTCCAGGCTGCTCTGGAAATTGGACCCGATGCAGACGAAACAGAGATCGTAATTGTCAATGCCCAGGCTCTCCAGAACGGTGGGATTGGTACAGTCCCCGATCTTGGCGCTGACCACATAAGGCAGAACTTCCTCCAGATTCTCCTCGACCTCGTCCACAATCATGATCTGATTGCCCAGCGAAGCCAGGTTCCTGCACAGATGGCGGCCGAATTTTCCGGAACCGATGATAAGGATTGATTTCATAAATATTCTCCTCCGGTTTTATTAAGTAACAACGGTTTCCTCACCCCACATTGATCCGCTCCACGGGATTCTGCACCGGCACGACCTGTTTCCTCTGGGTAAAGGCCAGCGCGAACGACATGCTGCCCAGTCTGCCGCAGTACATCAGGAAAATAATCACCGCCCGCGAAAACGGAAGCAGATCTCGTGTGATCCCGGCGGAAATGCCGACGGTGCTGATGGCGGAATACGTTTCAAACAGGATATCCCCCATGTCAAACGGCTGGACCAGCAGGATCAGGATCGCGGCCCCCAGCGCCAGCGCCGTGTTAATCGTCACAATGGCCGCCGCGCGTTTGACCGCGTCCTCTTCCAGGCGGCGGCCGCATACATTCACGCTGTAAGTACGCCGCGTGAGCGCCCGCACATACAGAAACAGCACCACAACCGTGGTGGTCTTGACGCCGCCGGCCGTAGAGCCGGGACTGCCGCCGATAAACATCAGAATCAGCATTACCAGCTTGCTGCCGTCGGTCATGGCCGCCGTGTCCGTCGTATTGAACCCGGCCGTGCGGGCGGTGACGGAGCAGAACAGCGAGGACCATATTTTCCCGCTCAGGCTCATACCGGCAAACAGCCGGTCCCGTTCCATCAAAAAGAACAGCAGACCGCCGCCGAATATGAGAACCGCCGTGCTGATGAGGACAATTTTCGTCTGCAGCAGATATTTGCGGAAATGGAGCCGGTTGCGGCTTATGTCGTCCCAGACGATAAAACCGATGCCGCCGATCACGATCAGGGACATGATCACCAGGTTCACCAGCCAGTCGTCATAATAGGCGGACAGCGAATTGTAGGGCGCCTGATGGCCCATCAAATCGAAGCCCGCGTTGCAGAAAGCCGAAATCGAATGGAAGACGCCGTAGTAAAGGCCGCGCAAAAGACCGTACTGCGGAACAAACCGCACCGAAAGCAGGATGGCGCCCGCGCCTTCAAAGAAAACAGTGCCGCGGATGATCTTTCTGGCCAGCCGCACAACCCCTCCGATGTGCAGGGCGCTGCTGCTCTCCTGCATCAGCCCCCTCTGCCGCAGGCCGATTTTCCGGCGCAGGATGATGGACACGTACACGCCCAGCGTGACGAACCCCAGCCCGCCGATCTGGATCATGGCCAGAATGACCAGCTGGCCGAACAGCGACCACTGGCTCCAGGTATCAGCCACCACCAGCCCGGTCACGCAGGAAGCGCTGGCGGCGGTGAAGAGGGCGTCCAGAAAACCGACCGGCGCCGCTCCCTTCCGGCTGGCAAACGGGAGCATGAGCAGCAGGGTCCCCGCCAGGATCAGGACCAGAAAACCGACCGCGATGAACTGCGTCTGGGTAAGACCCCTGCGGGGCAGCTGTTTTTTCCTTGAAGGTGCCATGATCTAGCCTTCTTCCTGTAAAATGTATAACGCGGGGCGGTCCTCCCGTGGAGACAAGCCCGCAAAAGACCCGCGGCGCATTTCCGCGCCAGCGCAAAAGGCAGGACTGCGGCGTTTCCGCGACCGGGGCTGCGCAAGAGGCGGGG
>CAZPGD010000195.1:0-3806 GCA_964585865.1 uncultured Hungatella sp.
CCCCGGTCTATGGACGCAAGGACGTGGGCGGCATCGTGGGGCAGGCGGAGCCGGACATTATATTGAATACGGATGGAGATACGCTGGCGAAGCTGCGGGAGGAACTGGAATCCTTAAACGGCATGATCGAGCAGGCGCAGAACCACGCCGGCGCCAGTCAAAACGATATTTCTCAGGACCTTTCCGCGATCAGCGGCACGGTCGGGGACGCGCAGGACCACACCAAAGCCCTGCTGGAGCGGATCGAAGACTTTACCGACGAAAATCTGGGCTCTCTGAATACGCTCTCCGCCGCCGTCACCGCCGCCATTGACGGCCTGGTTCCGGTTATGGACAGCCTTTCGGGAGCATCGGCTGACCTGGATGCGATGGGAACGGCGCTCAGCCGCGCGCTGGATCAGCTGGCTCTTTCCGGTGAACTGGCGGACGACGTGCTGGCGGACGCGAGAAACGTGATAGCGGGACTGGGGCCGGCAAATGCCGCGCTGGCCGGTGCCGTCCGGGAGATGCGCGCGGCGGCGGAAGCGCTGCAGCAGGCCGTCCTCATCCACGATCAGGAAGCGGTCCGGGCGGCGGTCCGCCAGCTGGCCGAGTCCATCGGCGCGATGAACGCCGCGTTCCAGCAGCTTAAGGCGGCGTTTGAGGCTTTGGAAAATGCGTTCAACGGGTCCTGGCCGTCGTGGTCACTCCCCGGAATTCAGGATTTCATGGATACCCTGCGAACCCTGGGAGGCGCCATGGGGGATATCGGGTCCGCCCTGGGAGGTATCGGAACCGCTCTGGGGACGATCTCGGAAAAAACGGAGATCAACTGGGATGCCGTTTGGGCCGCGCTGGATCTTTCCAAAGAAGGATTTGGCGATCTGGGCCGCGCGGCCGGCCGGCTGAAGGCCGCGATGGACCGGCTGAAGAATGAACTGTCAGAACCCTCTCCCCTGGCAGACGTTCTGGGAAGTTCCTTCCGGGAATTTTCAGACGCCGCGGATGCCGGTTCCTGGGCAGCCGGGCAGCTTGAGGAGGCGTTCCGGATACTGGGGGATGTGGCGGACCGGCTGGCCGCGGATGGAGAAGTTTCTTTTTCTCCGTTGGGACAGGAGACCCGGGAAGCAGGCGACGGCCTTTATGCCGCCCTCGCTAACTTGTCGGAAGGCGTTACAAAGCTGCAGGCTTCGGCAGGCAGCGCCGGGGATATCCTTTCGGATGATCTGCGGATGATCAGCCGGCAGATTACGAATATTTTCAATCTGATTCTGGACGTTGCGGACGATGTGCAGTCAACGGAATCCGTGGAGGATATCGTCGGCGATGTGTCGGAAGAAGATCTGGACGCTTCCAGGCTGGGAAAGGTATACGGCGGTGTAAATACCGGCGCGGCGGAGGGTGACCGGAACGTGGGAGGCATCGCCGGCGCGGTGGCGGTGGATTACAGCCTGGATCCGGAAGACGACGCCGCGCGGCTGACATTTGGACGCACCTATGAACTGAAGGCTATTTTGCAGAACTGCGTAAACCGGGGAGCCGTCACCGGCAAACGGGACTGCATAGGCGGCGTGGCGGGCCGCATGGATCTGGGAACCGCCATCGGCTGCCAGAATTACGGCGCGGTCGCAAGCGGCAGCGGATACGCGGGAGGCATCGCCGGGTACGCGGACGCCGCCGTCCGGAAAAGCTGGGCAAAGTGTACGCTCTCCGGGACGGAATATGTGGGCGGCATCGCGGGCTGGGCCAGCCGGATGACCGGCTGCCGGGCGATCGCCACGATTCAGGAAGGAACGGAATATGTAGGAAGCATCGCCGGCGCGGCGGACCTGGAGAGTGACGGCCTGGCGGATAACCGGTTCCTGGATCTGGGCCGTGCGGGGATCGACGGCGTCAGCTACGAGGGGATTGCCGAACCGGTGCCGTTTGACAGCCTGCGTTCCGAAGAAACCGTTCCGGAGGAATTTCTCTCCTTTTCTCTGGTGCTGACGGCGGACGGAAAGGAAGTGGCGCGTATTCCGTTCCGGTACGGCGACCGTTTAAGCCAGTTGGAACTTCCCGAAGTGCCGCCGAAGGAGGGTTTCTACGGAAGCTGGCCGGAGTTTGATGCTTCGGGCGTCCATTCGGACCTGACACTGGAGGCAGTCTACACTCCGTGGGTGACTCTGGCGGCCAGCGATGAGGCGGACGGCAAGCTGGCCCTGGCGCTGGCAGAGGGGCAGTTTACGGAAGAAGTTCGTCTCAGCGTGCTGCCCGGGACGGCGACTCCGCCAGACGGCGCGAAGAAGGCCGATGTCTGGGAGGTAACGCTTGGCGGAACCGGTCTGTCCGCGGACGATGCCGTTCCTCTGCGCCTTCTGAACCGGATCGGCGAACATGCCGTGGTTTACAGGCTGACGGACGGCGGGTGGCAGGAAGCAGAAGCGGCCGAAAATGGCAGTTACCTGTGCCTTACCATGACCGGGACTTCCGGCGTGTTCTGCGTCAGCGCGGATACCGGCGCTTATCTGGCGCCTGTTCTTCTGGCGGCGGGAGCGGCGGTTGTTCTCCTGCTGGGTTTCCTGTTGTATAAAGCGGGGAAGCGCATGTGTTCCGGGAGGAAAAGGCGCGGCGCGGGAAGAAGCGGGAATTGAATCCATGTGATATAAAATGGGGAAGCGTGTGTGTCTCAAAATGATCTAAAAACGTGAAACCCGCAGGAATTTTTGAAAATCACTTGATACCGCGGCCCGCGGCGGGATATAATGAAGACAGGGTGTTGGGCAAAGAACCATTTTCAATAATCAGAATAAAGGAAGGGGGTGCGCATATGCCCAGAACCGTGTCTATTGGAACGAGCAGTTTTGAAAAACTCAGGGTAAACAATGCATTTTATGTTGACAAGACGGACTTTATCCGCCAGTGGTGGGACAGTTTGAGCGACGTGACCGCGATCATGCGCCCGCGCCGTTTCGGGAAGACGCTGACCATGGACATGACGGAGTGTTTCTTCTCCGTGAAATACGCCGGCAGGAGCGAGCTCTTTGAGGGGCTTTCCATCTGGGAAGAGGAGCGCTTCCGCACCTTACAGGGTACGTATCCGGTTCTGTTTTTGAGTTTTGCCGAAGTAAAAAATACAACTTTTGAAGTGGCAAGAAGAAACATCTGCGGCCTGGTCCAGAAGCTTTACGAAAAGAACCGTTTTCTTCTGAAAGGAAATCTGCTGACTGAAAACGAAAAGGCATTTTTCGAAGAGATTAGCAAAAACATGGCAGATGACGTCGCTGCCGAATCGCTTCTCTGTCTCATGGATTATCTGTCCCGTTACTACGGGAAAAAGGTTATCGTGCTGCTCGATGAGTACGACACGCCCCTGCAGGAAGCCTATGTGAAGGGATTCTGGGAGCAGCTGGTCGCCTTCCTGCGACCGCTTTTCGGCACAACTTTCAAAGGGAACCCCTTCCTGGAGCGCGGCCTGATGACGGGCATCACGCGCGTCGCGAAAGAGTCGATCTTCTCGGATCTGAATAATTTGAAAGTGATTACGACAACCTCGGAGCAATATGAAGATTGCTTTGGCTTTACGCAGCAGGAAGTAGACGCGGCCCTGGAGGAATTCGGCCTCTCCGGCCAGGCCGACGCGGTGAAGAGGTGGTACGACGGTTTTACATTCGGCCGCAAGAAAGACATTTACAATCCCTGGTCCATCACAAATTATCTGGATAACAGAAAACTGGATACCTATTGGGTCAACACCAGCAGCAACGCTCTGGTCAGCGAGTTGATCCGGCAAGGCAGCAGGGAAGTGAAGATGGACTGCGAGAAGCTCCTGGCAGGGGAAAGCATCG
>CAZPGD010000196.1:0-3792 GCA_964585865.1 uncultured Hungatella sp.
GCTTGCGTTAATCGGCGCTTGGCGAGTATCCCCATCGAGACGAAAGTCGAGATGGCACAGAATTTCCGCGGCGCGGGAACATTACGGCGTGACATTACGCCAGAGTATGGGTGACAGGACGGCGGAATACGGCGGCGGGGCGGTACGGAAAAGAGGGCGTTGTCTATGAACGGTCGGAAGAACGCGGAAAGCAGTGATCTGCGCGGGGCCAGACGAAGTTTTTCCAGGGCGGGCCTTGGTTTTACCGTGTTTTTCCTCGTGGCCGCCGTTTCTGAACTGGCGGTATCCGCGCTGCTCGGGTGGTATGGCGGCAGGATCGGCGACAGGGCGTTCCAGGCTCTGGTTCTGCTGAGCATGTATCCGCTCGCGTTTCCGGCGGCCTGCCTGGTGATCCGCACGCTGCCGGCAAAGGGACCGACCCGAACCTGCCCCATGGGGGGACTGCGCTTTCTGGGAGTATTCGTTATCTGCGTCGGCGCCATGTTCGCGGGCAATCTGATCGGGCAGATCCTGATGTGGATCGCGGGGCTTCTGAGGGGGAATCCCGTGACGAACGATATGGAACGGGTGCTCGAGAACATGGACATGGGCGCCGTGATCCTGATCCCGGTGCTGCTGGCTCCCGTTGTGGAAGAGACGCTGTTTAGGAAACTGCTCATTGACCGGGTGGCCCCCTACGGGCAGGGGCTGGCGATTCTGGCCTCCGGTCTGCTGTTCGGGCTGGCCCACGGGAATTTTTACCAATTTTTTTATGCCTTTGCGCTGGGCGCGATTTTCGCGTATGTTTATCTCCATACGGGACGTGTCCGCTATACGATCGCGCTGCACATGCTGGTCAATTTCAGCGGCAGCGTGCTTCCGCTCCTTTTTCTGAGAATCATGGATTCCCACAGGGTGCTCGGATCGGCGCTGATAGCGGGAGATATGCTGCTTCTGATAAGCAGTGCCGGTGTCGGTGTCATCCTTCTGTTCGTGTTCCGCCGGCAGATCTTCTTTGAGAGAATGAAGCGCCAGCTGCCCGTAAGACAATGGTTCCGGGCGCTTTTCCTCAATCCGGGCGTTATCCTGTTCCTGATTTACTGTCTGATCAGCTTCGCGTTTCTGTGAATTTTCGTAAATTTCCCGGAATCTGCCGATTGGTACGGCCGGCCGCGCAAACGCAGGCCGCGTGTTCCGGCAGTTCGGCCGTATAACCGTGTAACCTTTATAAGCCAGAAATATTCAAAGAGGGCAAATAACTGAGGTTGTTTGCCTTCTTTTCGTGACTGCGGGCAGGTTATCATTTTTCTTTATTTTTCGGTTGATAGGTTACGGCGGAAATGCTATAATAGGTTAACTATCAGAAAAGAGGTTATACAAAGGGGAGATACGGGGATGAAACGGAGCGCAGCGGTTTTGTTGGCAATTCTTATGGCATTGCAGAATCCCGCGGGCCTTATTGTGTCAGGAGCGGATACTGGAAACCGGGAAAGCGTGGCTACGAGTCGACAGGTTAACAAGGTTACAGAGGTTACACTCCGGCCCGTCCGCCTCGCCGAGGACGGCGTTTCGGACGAAAGCGCCGTTCAGCGGGAGATGACCGGTCGGGAAGATACGACCGGTGACGACCGGAGCGCGCCTTCTGACGGAACCGACGGACAGGAGACGGACAAACAGGACGGGACGTCTGGGGACGACCAAAACGCGCCTTCCGGCGGAACTTCCGGACATGGGGGGACAGCCGGTCAGGAAGAGACGGCCGGGGGTGGCCAAAGCACGCCTTCTGATGAAGCCGGCGGACAGGGGGAGACGGGCAAAGATGCGGAGACGGCCGGAGACGGCCAAAGCACGCCTTCGGACGAAATCGACGACCAAGGGGAGACGGGCGAACAGGAGGAGACCAACGGAGACGATCAAAGCGCATCCTCCGGCGAAACTTCCGGACATGGGGGGACAGCCGGTCAGGAAGAGACGGCCGGGGACAGCCATAACACGCCTTCTGACGGAGCCGGCGGACAGGGAGAGACCGGCACACAGGAGGGTCAGTCCGCGGAGAATCCGAAAGATTCCGGAACGAAACCGTCCGCGCCGGCGGTAAAAGTGCCGCCTGTCGCGTCGTCTCCGAACGCGAATCCGTCCGGGAAGAAAAAGATTTCCCTGGAGCTGACAGGGGCGCTGAAGATCGAAATGCGGGGCGTCGTTCCGAGCAAGGAATCGGTCTGGCAGGTGGAACTGTCTCCCATTGATGAAACGTCGCGCACAGGAAGTGAAGCGTATGGGGAGGAGGACGCCGTTTGGATATCGGAGATGGTGTCGGAGATTTCCGGGGAGTGTATTACGCTGCCCGAGATGGAAGCGGGCACGATAGGTACATCCGTTCGGACCTCGTGCCTGATTTCGTCGATCCCTGTCGGCAAATATAAGCTGACACTGACGCCTTCTGCGGCGGTTGATACTTCCTATCTGTCCTACGAGCAGCAAATTCGGATTGTTGGCGACAAGTTGACGACGCTGTATCTGATGAATGATGATCCTTCGCTTTACGGCTATTCCTATTCCGGATCGGAGAGCGAAACGGGCCGGTTCGGTCTGCTCGCCATGGGCGATGTCAGCGGAGATAACCGGCTGGATGAAGAGGACAAGAACCTGCTTCTTCAGATGATTACGGAGGAAGACTCGCAGGACAACGCGTTCTATTGCCGTGCCGATCTGAATGGGGACGGCGCGGTCGATCTGCTGGATATGTCCGATTTTGCGAAATATTACAAGAAACGGGATTCTTTGCCCGAATCTACGGCAGTGCCGATTCAGTCCGTATATATTTCGGAAGAAGAAGTGAGGGAAGCTGAGCCGGAAGACATGGGAGAAGAGGAAAAGACGAAAGTGACGACCGGTTCGTTAGGTGGTCTTTTTGCAGGAACATCCGATGAAGTGCTGCAGTTTTCTACAGAATCGGGTGACAAAAATATCAGTGAAGAGTCACCCGTGGCGATCGCGGCGGAATTTACCAAGCCGAAGGAGATGAAAGGCTTCGTTATTGATCCCGTACCAGGTTCCGGCGGCAGTATCATGGACGGAGAAGTGATCGTGGAGACGGAGGGCGGCGAAAAAAGGACGTTTACAATAGAGAACGGTCATGTCGTCGAAAAAGCCAAGATTTCCCTCTCCAAAAACGCCCGTGATGAAAAGGCGGTAGTTCCGGCGGCGGACGGCGGTAAGGGCGGAGAGACGTCGGTCCCGGCGGCGGGCGGTCAGAACGGGGAAATGCTGTCCCCGTCCGGGGAAAGTCGTGCCGAAGAGACACTGTCCCCGTCGGAGGAAGACGGCAGCGGAGAAGCACAGGCCCCGGCGGGCGGCCGGAACGGAGGAATACTGTCCCCGTCGGAGGAAAATCATGCCGAAGAGACACTGTCCCCGTCAGCGGAAGGCGGCAGCGAAGAAGCACCCGCCCTGTCCGCGGACGGCCGGAACAGGGAAGTACCTGCCCCGCCGTCAGGCAGTCGGAACGGGGGCGCCGCGGCGTCTCCGACGGACAACGAAAACGCGGGAACAACAGGGGCAGAGGCTGTCAGCCGCATTCGGACCGCCGCATGGGCGCTGCCGGCGGCTGCAGGTGCCGTTCGTACCGATGCGTTCGCGCCGGCTGCCGGTTATATATCCATGGCTGCCGCGATGAAGGGGGCGCCCGCGGCGGAAAAACCGTCCGCGATCCGTGAAGTTTCGCAGACAGAAGCCCCGTCCGCGCCCGGCGAGTCCCGGACGGAAGAAGCGGCTGCGGCGGAAGCCCCGTCTGCGACGGAAGCCCCATCCGTG
>CAZPGD010000197.1:0-3777 GCA_964585865.1 uncultured Hungatella sp.
CCATTAAGAACTGACGGGACAGTGATGGAATGGATCTGGCTACCAGGTCTATGGAGGCCCCGTTCCGCAGCAGATTGGCAGCTGTTTGGATACTCTCTTTCTTTGCATATTCCTTTGCATAATTTGTCGCATATTCCTGTACGGCCTCACACATGGTCTGTACCCCCTTCTGATCGTTCTTGAAATAACTCACACGGCTGCATAATTTCCTAAAATTCGGATGCTCCCCTGCACTCTTCTTAAAATACTGCATCAGTTCCGCGATGTCGCTTCGGTCGTCCACGGCGGTGTTCACGTAGATCTCGTGGACGCCGTTCTCGACCACGGTTCCGGTCTCGGCGATCACGCGGCTGATATGGCAGATCGTCCGGCCTTCCTCAAACAGATCGAATTTCGAGATAAAGATGAGGTAAACATCCGGCAGTTCCCCGTAATCAATCCCCCTCTCCGCAAAGATCGTATCGATGTTCGAGCGGTTGAAGCGCATCCGGCGCTGGTGGTCGTCGTCATTCTGTTTCTGGATCTCGCAGTTGATAAGCGAATGGTTCTCGTCCTCGCAGAGCAGATCGAGGACGACGGAGTGCGCGCCCAGATTGCGCAGGAAACGCTGGGTCTGGCTGCTTATGACTTTAAGCGCCGGTTTCTGCAGGATAATTCGCAGGATCTCTTCTGCGACTTCTGAATCTTCGGCCATCTTGTGGAAAAAGATGTCATCAATGACGTTCAGCCGGGCGACGACGGTTTTCTGTTCTTCGTAGGTCTGCAATGGTCGTCCTTTCTGTTTTCATAAAGATAGTCATTTGTTCCCTTCTGTTCATAGTATATCACATATTCCGGCGTATGCAAACAGATTTTTGTCCCGGGCCCGCCCGGTTATCCGCTCTCAAAACGGCGGCCGCGGCGGGGCCGCGGTGGAGGGGATCACCGGCACCTGGGACGGCCAGCTGCCGGGACCGGAACCGGGATCGACGACCGGTCCCGGCACGTAGGAGCCAGGTCCCGGCGCGACGGAACCGTCAGACGGAGCGGACGAAGATGACGAATGAATATCGCATGTCCCCGGAATGGCGAAAAGCGAGTCGTCCGTACTGGCCGCGGCTTCATTCTGGGGCAGGGAGATAAAGACTTTCGTAATCTTTTCCGGGCAGTATTCCGTCGAGAGCAAGCCGGATTCGGCGCATACCGTGGAAGTCACGTGAACATCGCACATTTCCGTGGGCGCGGTTCCCGCTTCAAAATACTCGGTATAGGTGGCGTCGCCCCTTCCGTCGCTGCTGCAGACGCCCGGGATGGCCAGTTTGCCGGATTTGCGGCAGATCTGCGCCGTCTCGATATTGTAAGGCTGCTGGAAACCGGGGTCGCTCAGCCCTTCGTGAATGCGCGTCATGATCTTTTTCCAGATCGCCTTGTGGAAACTGGTGCCGCCGTAGCGGTCCAGCGGGAGATTGATATCGCAGCCGGCCCAGATGCCCCCCGTATAGTAGGGGGTGAAGCCCTCGAACCAGATGTCAAAATTGTCCGACGTCGTGCCGCTCTTGCCCGCGCAGGACATGCCGTCCAGATGGGCGGCGCTGCTGGTGGAAGTGGGACCCGAGCCGGAACTGAATTTCCTGCTGTAGATCATGGAGTCTTTCATGGCGTCGGTCAGCAGAAAGGCGGTGGTATCCTTGAGCACCCGGCGGGTTTCCGGCTCATTGTCCAGAAGGATCTTGCCGTTGCGGTCCAGGATCCGTGTAAAGAAAATGGGTTCCCTGTAGACGCCCCCGTTGGCGATGGAAGCGAACGCCCCGGTCAGTTCCAGGTTCGTGACGCCTTCCGTCAGTCCGCCCAGAGCGGTGGAAGCGTTGTAATCCGTGGAAGTCAGCGTGGAAATCCCGAAATTCTGCGCGTATTCCACGCCCAGCTGGGGAGTGACTCGCTCCATCATGCAGCGCACGGCGACAATGTTCATCGAGTAAATGATGCCTTCCCGGATACTGGAGTAGCCCTGATAGTTCCAGCTGCCCCAGTTGCTGAACGTCTTGTTGCCCACGGTGTAGGGCGCGTCGTAGAAAACCGTTCCCAGAGTGGCGCCGCAGGCGTCGATGGCCGGCGCGAAGGACGAGATAACCTTAAAGGTGGAGCCCGGCTGCTGCGGCACATCGGTGGCCCGGTTGAGGGTCAGGTTCGCCGTTTTCTGGCCGCGGCCGCCGCTGATGGCCTTCACTTCTCCGGTATTCTGGTCGATGAGCGTGAAGGACACCTGGGGCTGCAGGGAGAAATTGACGGTTTCCCCCACGATCTCGTCGTCCGCTTTCAGCAGATACGCCTTGAAATTCTCGATATCCGCCCTCGCGGCTTCCTCGCTGCCGTAAAGGGAATCGAAAGACGCCTCGTGCAGGACGTCCCGGTGCCAGTTGCGGATGTGGCCGTGATTAAAATGTTCGGTCTGCCCGTCGGCGTGTTTTACGGAGAGGCGGTACTCGACGGAATATTTCGTAACCGGGTAATTGTCCGGGTTGTTGACTTCCTCGTCGACGACGGCCTGCAGGGCCGGATCCTGGGTGGCCATGATGCGGAGCCCGCCGCTGTAAATCAGGTTGTGGGCCTGGGTTTCCGTGTAGCCGAGTTTTTTGATCAGCGTGTCGCGCACCTGCCTGGTCAGTTCGTCCACGAAATAGCTGTAAACCATGGACGTATCCCTGGAGTGGGAATCGACCAGCTGGATGCGGGAATACACGTCGTCGGCCATGGCCTCCTTGTACTCGTCCTCGCTGATATAGCCCTGTTCCAGCATGTACTGCAGGATGATCTCGCGTTTCTCCGCGTTCTTCTTCTGTCCGGAGATGGGATTCAAGGCGGACGGGTTCTGCGTGATGCCGGCAATGACGGCGCACTCGGAGAGTGTCAGATCGGAGACTTCCTTGTCGAAGTACCGTCTGGCCGCAACCTTTACTCCCAGGCAGTTATTACCAAGGTTAATGGTGTTTAAATAGTTCGTCAGGATCAGTTTCCGGTCCATGGTCTTCGTCAGCTGGACGGCCAGGTACTGCTCCTGGAACTTTCGCTCCAGGGTCTCGCCGATGCTGGCCTCGCGTCCGCCGTCAAAGACATTGTTTTTAATCAGCTGCTGGGTGATGGTGCTGCCGCCCCCGGCGGAGGAATCATGGGTCAGCACGCCTTTGACCGCGCGGACGATGGAACGGATATCGATGCCGTTGTGCTGCCAGAAACGGGAATCCTCGATGGCGACGAACGCGTCGATCAGATCCTGCGGGAGTTCGTCGTAGGTGGCGGGGTCGCGGTTGGAACCGGCCTGGACCAGCGTGGCGATCACATTGTCCTCGGTGTCGTAGACCGTGGTGGCAAGCCCCTGGGGCACGATACTGTCTATATTGATGGCGGGGGAATTGTCAATGATGCCTTTGATGGTGCCGATGCCGGCGCTTACGCAGAAGCAGACGAAGGCGGCGGCTGACAGAAGCAGCGTCTCGATCAGGACCAGCAGGAATTTATTGCCCATCCTGGAGGACCTGGAGGAAGCGTCCTTGATTTTTTTCTGTATCGCTTTTTTTCCGTAATTCATGGGAACCTCCTGTTCCGCTACATTATAGCAAAATTTTATAGGCAGTTCAAGAACAGGTTTCTTACAGGTTTCGCAAGAAAAGATAACGGCGCGCCTTGTATCCGGGGAGGTTCTGTATTATGATGATGCCAAGGGTCAAAAGGTCATGCGTTTCGTGCTTGCACGAAAAAGCATGACTTTGGGACCCGCCCCGACATGAGGAAGAAGCGGGG
>CAZPGD010000198.1:0-1552 GCA_964585865.1 uncultured Hungatella sp.
GCGGAACTGCAAGGAGAGAAAGAAGGAACGGTGCGCGGGGCCGGCGGGAGCAGCAGGCAGAGAAGAAATACGGCCGGGCCGGCTGAGACCCGGGGAGAGAGGAAATAAGGCGCGGTGGCGGCCGGTGAGCAAGAGGAGAGGAAAAGGATACGGCTCACCCGTGAAGCAGGGAAAATAAGGATAAGGGAAAGCATAGGAGGAAGGAAAATGAGCGTAAGAATTATCACGGATTCTGCCAGTGATATCAGCAGTGAACGGGCGGAGGCGCTGGGAATAGAGATTTTGCCGATGATTACGATGTTTGGCAGCGAACAGTACCTGGACGGCGTGACGATGAGTCATGAAGATTTTTTCCGGAAGCTGGCGGAAACGGATGTCATGCCGACTACCAGTCAGATACCGCCTTACGATTACGAGAAAGCGTTCGCGGCGGTAAAGGCGGCGGGGGACGAAGCGGTATGTATTACGCTCTCCGCGAAGCTTTCGGGCTGCTGCCAGAGCGCTTCGATTGCGCTCGAGGGATATGAAAACTGCGTGCGGTTGGTAGACAGCAATAACGTCTGTGTCGGGGAGCAGGTTCTGGTGCTTCTGGCGGTGAGGCTGCGCGATGAGGGGAAAAGCGCGGCGGAAATTGCCCGTGTACTGGAAGAAAAGAAAAAAGGGATCCGTTTGATTGCGCTTCTCAATACGCTGGAATATTTGAAGAAAGGCGGCAGAATTTCGGCCACGGCGGCATTTGCGGGCACGCTTTTGTCGATTAAGCCTGTCATTGCCGTCGAGGATGGCGAAGTGGTTCTGCTGGGAAAGGCGAGAGGATCCAGAAACAGCGGCAATTTGCTGACAAAGTATATCCGGTCTGCGGGGAATATCGATTTTGACATGCCGTACATCTTGACTTACAGCGGACTGTCCGACGCGCTGTTGAAAGAATACATTGCGAACAGTTCCTGGCTTTATGAGGGAAGTGTGGCGAAGGAGGAATTGCCGATCTGTACGATCGGGAGCACGGTCGGGACTCATGCAGGGCCCGGGGCGATCGGGGTGGCGTTTTTCCGGAAGGAGTGAATGAGGGTTTAGGGCGTGAAATTTCGGAGCGGAAGATTTTGGAAAGAGGAGGGGCGGGAAAATGCCTGGTCCGTTTAAACATTTAAGGGAAATGGCTTACCGGAATTGACTTACGGGGGAAATAGCTTACCGGAATTGACTTACGGGGGAAATGGTTTACCGGGAAATGGCTTACGTGGAGAATGGGGAAAGGGCAAATTTCTTGACTTGCGGCGGATTGTGCGCTATGATGATCGAAAGTTTCCGGTGATGGACCGGCAGCGGAATGAGGAGTGCCGGATGTTCCGGCTGGGGATTGAAAAGGCGGATGTCTGTGGGCCGGGGTATCGGATGTCTGGCTGCGGGCCGGAGTATCGGATGTCTGGCTGTGGTGAGAATAGCGGATGCCGGGCAGCGGGCCGGAATACCGGGCATTTTCCGGATTGGGTGCGGAATGTTTGAATACGGAGAGGGCGGGATATGTGCGTAGGACCGGCGGAAGACGCGG
>CAZPGD010000198.1:1652-3776 GCA_964585865.1 uncultured Hungatella sp.
AAGGAATTTTCGTCTGCTTCTTCAGTATGACGGCACCCGTTACGACGGCTGGCAGAAGCAGGGCAATACAGGCAATACAATCCAGGGCCGACTGGAACAGGTTTTAAGCCGTATGGCCGGCGAGCCGGTGGAGATACAGGGGGCCGGCCGCACCGATGCCGGCGTTCATGCGTTGGGCCAGGTGGCCAACGCACATCTGCCCGCGTCCCTGTCGGGAGCGGAGATCACCGATTATCTCAACCGTTACCTGCCGGAAGATATTCTCGTTCTGGAAACGGCGCCCGCGCCGGAACGCTTTCACAGCCGTTTAAACGTTTCCGGGAAAATCTATGCCTACTGGATCGATACGGCTGTCAAAAGCCCGGTATTTCAGAGAAAATATATCTATACACTGGGACAGTCTCTTAATATTGATGCCATGAGGCGCGCGGCGGCGCTGCTGATCGGTACACACGATTTCAAGGGTTTCTGTTCGGTTCGCCGTATGAAAAAGACCACGGTCCGCACCGTCCGCAGGATTGACCTGATTCCGCACGGCAGTCAGATCGAGATTCAGATGGAAGGGAACGGCTTCCTTTATAATATGGTAAGGATTACGGCGGGGACATTGATCGAGGCCGGACTGGGCAGGCGCGACCCGGAAAGCATTTCCGGCATTCTGGCATCCGGAGACAGGGCGCGCGCCGGGTTTACGGCTCCGCCGCAGGGTTTGTTTCTGGTGAAAGTGCTTTATCCGGAGGAAGCGCTGTATATGGCGGAATAAATGAGTTTCACGGGAGTGCGGCATATGGCAGTAACGTAAAACTCTGCGGAAGCATTCTATTTGACAAAAACATGTATGGCGGAAATGCCGCGCCGCGGCGTTTTTTATAAAGTACGAGGTGTCCGGTATGACGGAATTTCTTGTAACCCATTTCATTAAAAATCATCAGAACACCGAGAATCCTCAGGTTCGAACCGCCTATGGCGTCCTGGCAAGCGCCGTCGGTATTTGCTGCAACCTGATTCTTTTTATTGCCAAACTTCTGACCGGATTTTTGTCAGGAAGCATTTCCATTATGGCGGACGCGTTCAATAATCTGTCCGACGCCGCTTCCTCAATCGTCGGTTTCGCCGGCATGAAAATGGCGGGAAAACCGGCTGACGCGGATCACCCCTTCGGACATGGCCGGATCGAGTATATCGCGGCCTTTATCGTCGCCTTTTTCATTCTTCAGGTAGGATTTGAACTGTTTAAAACTTCTGTCGGGAAAATCCGTTCCCCGCAGGCAATGACATTCCGCTGGACGGTGATCCTGATTTTGCTGCTGTCTGTTTTTATAAAACTGTGGCTTGCCATGTTCAACCGCTCGCTGGGGAAACGGATCCATTCGACCGTCATGTCGGCTACGGCCGCCGACGCTCTGGGGGATGTGCTTTCTACTTCCGCCACGATTCTGTCCATGGCGGTATTCGGAATTTTCGGTATCAATATCGACGGTTTCATCGGGCTTTTTGTATCGGTGGCCGTCATGCTGGCGGGTCTCGGTATCGCGAAGGATACGCTGGAGCCGCTCATCGGAGCGCCCATCGACGCGGAAGTTTACCGGCAGATCACCGGTTTTGTAGAAGGATACGAAGGCATTCTCGGCACACACGATCTGATTGTTCACAATTACGGGCCGTCAAACAGTATGGCCACCATTCACGCGGAGGTGGACAGTTCGCGGGACGTAAAGGACAGTCATGAACTGATCGATACCATCGAAAGAGACTGCCTGCGCAGCCTCGGTATTTTTCTGGTTATCCACATGGATCCGGTGGAAACCGCGGATCAGCGTGTCGGGGAATACCGGGAACTGTTGTCGCGCGTTCTGAACGGTCTGGACAGCCGCCTGTCCTTCCATGATTTCCGCCTGGTGGACGGCACGGAGCGCATCAATCTGATTTTCGATCTGGTAGTTCCGCGGGAGTATCATGACGCCGCGCGGGATATGATCAGGACGAAAGTTTCGGAAGCGGTTCACAACGCGGATCCCCGGTGCTATTGCGTTATCACGATGGAAAATACTTTCTGCGCGGAGGAGCCGAAGCCGGGCTGAAGTGCGTTTGGCGTCTCACGGGCCGGGTGACGTTCATCCGGTG
>CAZPGD010000199.1:0-3738 GCA_964585865.1 uncultured Hungatella sp.
AGTTCCTCCGCCACGTCATGGCCCAGCTGGCCCCTGGCGCCTGTTACCAGTATCTTCATAATTATAATTGCGTTCCTCCCGAACGGCTGACGGCTCCTTTCGGACGCCGGATTCTCCAAAACGGCTCGGCTCTTCCGGACGTCGGACTTTCCAAAACGGCCATCCGGAATCCGACCCAAAAAACGACTCTCTTAAATGCCGGATTCTCCAAAACGACCCGGCTTCCCGGGACTTCGGCTCAACTCAGCCGCTTCCCGTACATTTTGTCAAAATACTCCGCGTATTCCCCGGAAATGATATGCTCCCACCACTCGCGGTTATGCAAATACCAGTCGATGGTCTGCCGGATGCCGGTATCGAACGGGTATTTCGGCTTCCAGCCGAGTTCCGTCTCAATCTTCGTGGGATCGATGGCGTAGCGCCGGTCATGGCCCGGCCGGTCGGTGACGAAACGGATCAGGCTCTCCGGCTTGCCCAGAATCTTCAGAACCGTCTTGACCACTTCCAGATTCGTCCTCTCGTTGTGGCCGCCTATATTGTAGATTTCACCCGGCCGCCCCCGGCGGATAACGCGGTCAATGGCCTCGCAGTGGTCCGTCACATAGAGCCAGTCGCGGACATTTTCGCCTTTCCCGTAGACCGGAATCTCTTCATCGGCCAGCGCGCGGCTGATAATCAGCGGGATCAGCTTTTCCGGAAAATGGTACGGCCCGTAATTATTCGAGCAGCGGGAAATGGTCGCCGGCAGTCCGTACGTCCGGCAGTAAGCCAGGACCAGGAGATCGGCGCCGGCTTTTGAGGCGCTGTACGGGCTTGACGTCCGGATCGGGCTTTCCTCGGTGAAAAACAGATCCGGCCGGTCCAGGGGCAGATCCCCGTACACTTCATCCGTGGATACCTGATGATAACGCTTCACGCCGTACTGTCTGGACGCGTCCAGAAGCACCCGGGTGCCCATCACGTTCGTCCGCACGAAAAGGCCGGGATCCGTGATGGAACGGTCCACATGACTTTCCGCCGCGAAATTGACGACAATATCGAACCGTTCCTTCGCAAACAGATCCATGATAAACGGCTCGTCGGCGATGTCGCCCCTGACGAAGCGGTAATTCGGCCTGTCCTCCACCGGCTTTAAGGTTTCCAGATTGCCGGCGTAAGTCAGCAGGTCAAGATTGACAATTTGATCGTCCGGCCGGGTCTTTACCATATAATGGATAAAATTGCCGCCGATGAAACCGGCCCCGCCGGTAACAAGTATTTTCATTTCGCGATTCCTCCCATTCTGCGACTCCTCCCGTTTTGCGATTCCCCGCTCTTCCGATGGTCCCGCTTACCCGTCGTTCCCGCTTACCCGTCGATAAATTTTCCCGCCAGCACATCCATAAGGTAGCGGCCGTACTGGTTCTTTTTCAGCGGTTCAATGTCCTCCAGAAGCTGGTCCCGGGTGATCCAGTGGTTGCGATAGGCGATCTCCTCCAGACAGGCGATCTTGCGGTGCTGGTGGGACTCCATGGTGCGGACGAAATTGGTCGCGTCCACCAGCGACTCGTGCGTGCCGGTATCCAGCCAGGTAAAACCCTGTCCCAGAAGTTCCACTTCCAGCTTTCCCGCTTCCAGATAGAGACGGTTCAGATCGGTGATTTCCAGTTCGCCGCGGGCGGAGGGCTTCAGGCTTTTCGCGTATTCCACGACGTGATTGTCGTAAAAATAAAGCCCCGTCACGCAGTAATTGGACTTGGGGTGTTCCGGCTTTTCCTCGATGGAAACCGCGCGCCCGTCGGAATCGAACTCCACGATGCCGAAACGCTGCGGGTCGTCCACGTAATAGCCGAAAACCGTCGCGCCCTCCTGCTTGTTGGCCGCGCGGAGCAGCCGTTTTTTTAGGCCGTGTCCGGCGAAAATGTTGTCGCCGAGGATCATGGCGACATGGTCGTCCCCGATAAAATCCGCCCCGATGAGGAACGCCTGGGCCAGACCGTCGGGGGACGGCTGCACCGCGTACGACAGACGGATGCCGAACTGGTGCCCGTTGCCCAGAAGATGCGCGAAGCGCGGCGTATCGTCCGGCGTCGAAATAATCAGGATCTCCCGGATGCCGGCGCTCATCAGGACGGACAGCGGGTAGTAGATCATCGGTTTATCGTAGACGGGCAGAAGCTGCTTGGATGTGACCATGGTCAGCGGGTACAGTCTCGTTCCGGACCCTCCCGCCAGAATAATACCCTTCATAACATGCCCTCCAGTCTTTCTCATTTGCTGCCGGTTCCATTATAAAGGGTGACGTAACGTCACTGTCAAGCGGTATTTTTCATTTCACACGGCCGTATGCACCCAGACCGGACAACCAGCCGTTTTCTTACATCCGACCCGCGCCCCAGCTGCTTTCTTCCGTTCATCCCACACCGCAGCCGCCCTTTCCCTTCATCCGTCCCGCGCGGCCCTGGAATGGGCCGCGCCGTCCTCTTCTTTCCCGTACCCGCGGCAGACAAAGATCCCGGCCATCTTCGTGATGCGGATCCCGCCCTTTTCCCCGATCTTCCTCTGCAGGAAGTCGCGGAATTCCGCCTTTCTCTGGTTCAAGTACTCCCCCTGGTTCCCGTGGCAGGACAGGATATAGTCAAGCAGCGGTTCCGCCTCGTCCACCAGCAGTTCATCATCGTAGAGGACCGTCTTTACCTCGCCGAATACCTCCTCCAGCATGGCCCGTCCGTTCTCCAGCCCGAACAGTTCATAGAGCGCCACCTCCGAAAGCGTCACGCGGGGATCGAATTCCCGGACCAGGGCGGTGATCTCCTTCATGTGCTCCCGCCCGTAGGTGCTGCAGTAGAAAACGCCGTCCGGCCGCAGCACCCGCCGGATCTCCCGCAGCGCCCGCGGAATATCCTTCAGATAAAACAGCACGTGATTGGCGATCACCGCGTCAAACGCGCGGTCCGCAGCGCTCAGTTTCTGGCAGTCCTCCGTATAGAAGCGAAATCCGTCCCGCTCCCCGCTCCTTCGCAGCCGCTCCGCCGCGTCCTCCACCATGCCCGGCGAAATATCCGTCACATGGACGCGCTTTTCGGCCAGCGTCTCCGGGGGCACGTGCTGCCAGAGTTCCCCGTTGCCGCAGCCGACTTCCAGAATATCCGCGGCCGCACCGAAATCGATCTGCGCGGCCAGCCACGGGAACCACCCCGTGGGATTGCGGGAGAAACGGCTGTGCAGGCGGATGCGCACGTCGATATTGACGGCCGATTTGTACTGCTCGATTACCGCGTGCTCCATATTGGTGATGTGGATCAGGTTCAGAATGCGGTTCCAGTCCGCCTGACCCGAAGCTTCTACCATCCGCTCCGTATCCTCGAGAGCGCGGCCCATGACTTCCAGATGGCGGATCCGCTTCCGGATCAGATCTTTCTGCATCGACAGCGACCGGGCCAGTTCCCCGGCGTCATCACCCGCGGGCATCGCCGCGATCTCATCCAGAGAGAATCCCAGACAGCGCAGCGACAGGATCCGCTGCAGCCGGCCGAAATCCTTATCCGTGTAGAGACGGTAGCCGTTGTCCCCTACCCTGCTGGGCTTTAAGATCCCCTGCTTATCATAAAAGCGGACGGTCCGAACCGTCACGTTCGCCTTTTTCGCGAATTCCCCGGCCGTATAGTACCCATTCTGCATCGTTTCTCTCCCCGCCGTTTTCGCGGCGCTCCACCATGGTTGAAAGCCCACGGATTGCTCCGCTGCAAAGCAGCGTCT
>CAZPGD010000200.1:0-3732 GCA_964585865.1 uncultured Hungatella sp.
CGGAACAATGCATACAGTCGCCGCCGCAGGCCAGCACGGAGCCGTTGTTCTCGACGTTCGTCGCCGACGGCATCTTGAACTTGTTCTGCAGGGCGGTCAGGGCGGCCAGCACGAAGAACGCGCCGGGGGCCAGACTGAAAATGGAGATCCGGTAATCTTCGGGAATGATCTCGAAGCCGAACGCGGAGCCGGATCCGATAATTTCCCGGATCAGTCCGATGCAGGTCAGCGCCAGCGCGAAGCCGAGGCCCATTCCCAGACCGTCAAACGCGGACTCGAGGGGCCCGTTCTTGGCCGCGTACGCCTCGGCGCGGCCCAGAATGATGCAGTTGACGACGATCAGCGGGATGAAAATACCCAGCGCGTCGTTCAGACTCGGCAGGTACGCCTGCAAAAGCAGCTGCACGATTGTCACCAGCGACGCCACGATCACGATATAGGACGGGATGCGCACCCGGTCCGGAATGATATTGCGCAGCGCCGAAATAATCAGGTTGGAAAAGATCAGCACGGCCGTGGTGGTCAGGCCCATGCCCAGACCGTTGATGGCCGAAGTCGTTGTCGCCAGCGTCGGGCACATGCCCAGCATCAGCACAAACGTCGGATTCTCCTTAATAATCCCGTTGTAGATCCGTTCGATACATTTATTCATCCTCCACACCTCCTACTGTCCCACATAATTGCGGACAAAATACAGGGCGCTGTTGACCGCGCCGGTAACAGCGCGGCTCGTAATGGTCGCGCCGCTGATGGCGTCGATCTCCTTATCGGAAGCGGCGCCGGATTTCGTCACGGTAAATTCCTCGACCGTCTTGTTCGCGTACTGGGCCTTCCACTCCGGCCGGTCGGCGTTCATGCCCAGACCGGCGGTCTCCGCCAGCGTCAGGAACTCGATGCCCTTGACCTCGCCTTCCGACGTAATGCCCACGGACACGGTGATATTGCCGCCGTAGCCGTCCTTGGAAGTGGCCGTCACCACATAGCCGATGGCGGCGCCGGAGCCGTCCACGCCGGTTACGCACTCGTCAATCGTGACGTTCCCGTATCCCAGCCCCGGAATATCGGCCGCGGCCTGCTCAAGGGCGGCAGCGTAATCGCCTTCCTGAAAATCCGCCGCGTCCGCAAGCACCGTGCGGTAAGCTTCCTTCTTCGCCGCCAGCTGCGCCTCCTCAATCGGGCCCTTG
Source organism: uncultured Hungatella sp. (assembly GCA_964585865.1). GTDB lineage: Bacteria > Bacillota > Clostridia > Lachnospirales > Lachnospiraceae > UBA3402. The sequence goes on from CAZPGD010000200.1 coordinate 1,185, forward strand.
GTAATCGAATACACGCCGCCCAGACAGGCGCCGGCCACCACGGTAATGGCGAAGAGGATCAGCGCGTCTTTCATAAAACCGAGTTTACTCATGCTTCTTCCCCTCCTTCCCGAATGCCCTCGGAAGGGTAAACTTCTCGATCAGCGGCACAAAAAGGTTGCCCAGAATAATGGCGTAGGAAACGCCCTCCGCCGAGCCGCCGAAGATACGGAACACTCCGGTCAGGATCCCCAGCAGGACCCCGAACACGATCTGTCCCACGGGCGTAATGGGGCTGGTGACATAATCCGTCGCCATGAAGAACGCGCCGAAAATCAGGCCGCCGCCGCACAGATGGGCCAGCACGTAGTACAGATTGTGTTCCCCGAAAATAAAGACGAACACCGCAAAAGTAATGATATAGGCAGCCGGGATGCGGATGCTGATCACCTTTTTAATCAGCAGGTACGCGGCCCCGATCAGCAGGGCGATGGTCGAAACCTCGCCGATGGTGCCGGGGATCCGGCCCATGAACATGGCGGCCACGTCCACGCTCTCCCCGCTTTTCAGAAGCGCAAGCGGCGTCGCTCCCGTCACGCCGTCCAGCGTGAAGGAAGACATTTTGCTGGCGAAGGAAATCAGCAGGAAACACCTGGCCGCCAGCGCCGGGTTCATGAAATTCTGCCCCAGACCGCCGAAAAGCTGCTTCACCACGATAATGGCGAAGACGCCGCCCAGGCACGGGATCCACAGCGGGATCTCCGGCGGCATGTTGAGGGCCAGGATCATGCCGGTCACGACCGCGGAAAGATCCGATACCGTCACCGGCTTATTCAGAAGTCTCTCAAACAGATATTCGCTGATCACGCAGCTCAGCACCGTAAAGACCACGACCAGCGCGGCATGTACGCCGAACTGCCAGATGCCGAATACGGTGGTGGGAAGCATGGCGATCACCACGTCGCCCATCAGATTGCCGGTAAGTACGTCGCTCCTTGTATGGGGCGACGACGATACATTCAATAATTTGCTCATGTCCACCCCTCCTATTTCCTGCGGCTGGCCGCCACGGCCTTGCGCATTTCCTTAAATGATTGTGTCAGCGGCTTCCTGGCCGGACAGATATACGAACAGCACCCGCACTCGCAGCACTCCATGCCGTTCATTTTGACGAACTCATCCAGATCATGGCGCAGCGCGATCCGGTACAGTTTCTGCGGCACGATGCGGCTGGGGCACACGGATACGCAGCGCCCGCAGCGGATGCAGGCCGTCGGCTCCCGCTCCGCCACCTGGTCTTTGGACAGGCAGGTCAGGGAGGAGGACGTCTTGGAAACCGGGATATTCAGATCAAACAGCGCCTGCCCCATCATGGGGCCGCCGGAAATCACTTTTTCCGGATCGGTCTTGAACCCGCCGGCCGCGTCGATCAACTCCTGATAGCAGGTGCCCAGACGGACGACATAATTTTTGGTATGGGCCACCGCGTCGCCGGTAATCGTCACCGTTTTCGTGATCAGGGGGGTGGATCTGCATACCGCCATGTAAATGGCCGCCGCCGTATCGACGTTGTCCACGATACAGCCGACATCCGCCGGCAGCATGGAAGAATTGATCTTCCTGCCGGTCACGGCATAGATCAGCGTGCGCTCGCCGCCCTGCGGGTATTTGGTCTTTAGGGGGCGTACCTCGATCCGCGGCTCATTTTTGACCAGTTCCGTCATTTTTTTAATGGCCTCCGGCTTGTTGTCCTCGATGCCGATGACGCCTTTGGCTCCTTCAAACAGTTTCAGAATCACTTTCAGCCCGCCGATCACCTTCTCCGGCTCCTCGATCATCCGGCGGTAGTCGGACGTCAGGTACGGTTCGCATTCCGCGCCGTTGATAATGATGTGGTCGATCTTTTCCGGCTCCTTAGGCGCCAGCTTGACATGCGTCGGGAACCCGGCGCCTCCCAGTCCCACGATACCCGCTTCCCGCACGATCTCCAGGATCTGCTCCCGGGTCAGGGTTTCCGGGTCCCGCTCCTGCCCCATTCCCTCGATCTCCGTGTACCGGCCGTCATTCTCCACAACGATGGAATCCGTCATGGCGCCGCTTGCCGTCCTGCGCTTCTCGATCGTTTTCACTTCGCCGGATACGGAAGCAATCACGGGCGCGGAAACGAACCCGCCGGCCTCGGCGATCTTCTGGCCGGCCAGCACATGGTCCCCTTTCTTCACCAGGGCCCTGGCAGGCGCGCCGATATGCTGGGACAACGGATATACCAGTTCTCCCTTTGGCATCAGGATCTCCATCGGCTGATTCTCGGACAGCTCTTTCCCCTCATAGGGATGGATGCCGCCAACAAATGTCGCCAATCCCATTTCACCAACCCTCTTTCTCTCCTTTTGTAAATTCCGTAAAAATCATGCACCCGCCCGTCCCCGGAAACCCGTCCGCCCGCCGTCCGGGCCCGAACCGCGTCCCGCGCGGAGGATTTCGGGGAAGACCCGGTGCAACGCTACCAATATAGCATAATTTTTCATCATCTTCAATTACAAACGCCCGATTCCGCCCGGAACTTTTT
>CAZPGD010000201.1:0-3714 GCA_964585865.1 uncultured Hungatella sp.
TCCAGGCTGTCGTTTGACTTCAGCGCCTCACCGAGCAGACTGCGGATCAGGGAGATCATCCGGTCATAATACCCGTTCTTGTATGCGCTCGCCAGAGGAACATCATATTCATCAATAAGCAGGATTACCCTTGTGCCATGATGCTTTTCCAGCAGCTCCGAAAGCACTTCCAGGCTTTCCCCCAGGGATGCTTCCGTCATGTCAGGGTCCAGAAGCGCCTGATATTCCGCCTTATCCTGCTTACTCAAGACACTGCTTTCCAGCAGATAGCCTGCCTTTCTGGCCGCCTTTCTTATCACACTGACCGAGCGCCGGAACGCCGTCTCGTAATCCAGGGCATCGATCCTTTTCAGGGAAATGGAAATGACCGGATATTTCCCCATGTATTTTTCACAGAGACCTGTCTCTTTCGAAATGGCCAATCCTTCAAAGATCTGTTTGTTCCCGTCCAATGAGAAGAAGTTCGCCAGCATGCTCATGTTCAGGGATTTGCCAAACCGGCGCGGGCGGGTGAACAGAGTCACTTCCGCACGATTTGAAAGCAGTTCCCTGATCAGCCCGGTTTTATCGACATAGTAATAACCGTTTGTGCGGAGTTTCCCAAAATCTTCAATCCCGATCGGGACCATCTTCTTTTTCCGTTCCATCCCGCCGTGTCCCCCTTCCGCCTGCGGCTGCCGGCGGTCTTATCGCAGCTTTGAATACCCATAGCTGTTCACCAGCGCGTCAAGCGGGACGCCATTCCTGCAATACGGGCATTCCATCGCCGGATACGCCTTGTAATCCGGGATATCCTTTTCCGTAAATACCGCGTTCACGGGGAATTCCTTGATCTGGTCCACGACGCTGAACAGGGCGCAGACGCCGCGCACGATGCCGCCGTAATACTGGATCGCCTCCACACAGCGGGCCGTAGTCCGTCCCGTCGTCACATCCGCCAGAAGGACGATGACGTTCTTGCCGCTGATCATCGGGCGGATGTTGTCGCGGAAGAGCAGCTGGCCGTTGTTGTCGTATTCCGGTTCCACCACGTAGATCGTCTTATGGGCATTCATGGACATAACGCCCGACGCGGACAGCTGCTGCGCCAGAAATGCCCCGATCACATCCGTCCCTTCGATGCACACGACCGTATCCACAACCGTATCGTAGATGTACCGTGCAGCCAGCGCTTTCGCCGCCTGCTCCGCCTCGCTCTGCCGCGCCTTCAGCGCCGTCGTGTCCACATAGAAGTTGATGTGGGAATGATTCGTCGAAAAATGTCCCGGCATAATGCGGATCGGCACTCCCGTCTCTGACTCCAGTTTCATGATTTGGTTCTCCATAAATGCCTCCTTTCCCCGCCCGGCCTTCCGTCGGACGATACAGATTTCTCTGATACAAATGTTATTCCGGTGCCATTGTTCATGCGGGCACAAAATGCACGGCCGCACCCGCCTGCACTGTTTTTATTATACTACATCACGGTCCGGCGAAGCAAGCAAAAACCGGACAAATCATAACCGCAGTTCAGACGGCGGGAGAACTGTTACATCAAGTTCAATCCCGGTCTCCGTCTCCCGCAGCGGATAGAACGCCGGCCGTTCAAGCGGCGTCCGGTTCGGCGAATGCAGCGCCAGCCAGAGCCTTCCCTCCTTGTCCGCGAAGATCATCCCGTGTCCGCCGTTCTCCCCGAAAAGCGGCTCTTTCTTCTGGAGCCACGGTCCCTCGATCCCGCCGCTTTCGCTTTCGGCGATGCCGACCGCGTAACCGTCCTTCCCGAAACTCGACCAGATCATCAGCAGGACGCCGCTTTCCAGCCGGTGCAGGAACGGCCCGTCCGTCACGCGGGCTTCCCGGAACCGGTGTCCGGACGTCTGATGGACCGTGACCCATGGTGCCTCGGACGCGGTAAAAAGGACCCGCGGCTCACCGGCCGGCTGCCGCAGATCGTTCGTCAGCGGCAGGGCGCAGACAGCCCCATCCCCGATCTGGACCCATTCGTGGCAGAAAACCAGCCATGGTTCCCCGTCCGGAGAGACATACAGCGTCCCGTCCAGGCACTCCCAGCCGGCAGGCGTCACCGGCTCTTCGCTGTGGACGTGAAACGGCCCGAGCGGATGGTCCGCGCGCAGGATCTGCGTCCCCCTGCACCGGTCCGCGCTTTTGAAGGACGCGAACAGGTAATAACTCCCCTTGTAGAAATGGCATTCCGGCGCCCAGTAATTGCGGTCCGCCCAGAAGCCCTCCGGCTTGTGGAACACCTCCGCGGGACCGGACCATTCCACAAGGTCGCTGCCGGAATAGCAGTCCAGTCCGTCGTCCTCTCCCCAGCAATGTTCCGCCCGGGTCCCGTACATATAATAGGTGCCGTCCGCAAGGAGCACGAACGGGTCCCGGATATTGATCTCTGTCCGTTTCATATCGCCAGCGCTTCCTCAATCATCGCCACACAGGATTCCACCACGACCCCGTCGCCCGCTTCCAGTTCCGGCAGCGGCGCCCTGACGCCGCCCGCATCCGGCCCGCACCGGCGGCGAAGGATTTCCTTGAGCACGGCGTAAAAATTGCCCTGCGCGGAGTACATCCGCGCAATGATCGCACAGATCCGGTCCTGCAGGTTCCGGGCCTCCTCCCATTTTCCCGCCAGGAACAGCGCCCGCGCCCGCAAAAACAGCTCCGGCGCGGCCGTGTAAGTACCGCCGACGCCACCGACCGCGCCGGCGGCCAGAGCGGGGACAAACTGCTCGTCCTGGCCGTTGAACACGAATACGCCCTCGCCGCGGAACATCTGGATATCCTGCACCAGCGGCGATGAACTCTTCACGCCGACCACCCGCGGGTTCTTCTTCATTTCCCGAAGAAGCGGCAGGGTGAGCGCGACGCCCGCAAACTGCGGGATATTATAAAGGATGAAATCCGTGTCCGGCGCGGCCGCGGAGATGGCGTTCCAGTAGGCCGCGATGGCCCGTTCCGGCAGATGAAAATAAATCGGCGGGATCGCCGCGACCGCGTCCACGCCGAGGCTCTGCGCGTGGGCCGCCAGCTCGCAGCTGTCCTTCGTGTTATTGCAGGCGACATGGGCGATGACCGTTACCCTGCCGGCGGCTTCCTCCATCACGTTCTCAAGCGTCTGTTTCCGCTCCTCCACACTCTGGTAGATACACTCGCCGGAGGAGCCGCCCACATAGAGGCCGTTGACCCCTTTCCCGATCAGATAGCGGGTCAGCTCCCGCACCGCCCGCGGGCTGACTTCGCCGCCGCGGTCATAGCACGCGCAGAATGCCGGGAACACGCCCTGATATTTTTCCTGTCCCATTCTCGAATAATCACCCTCCGTCCCGAACCGTTTTCGCAATTTTCGACATCCTTTTGTTTTCACAGTTCTCGATGTTTTATCGTTCCCGCAGTTTTCAGATGGCAGTTGCTATCATTTATCCTGTAATTTATTATACACGGAAATCGTGTCTTTTCAAGGAAGAATCGCCTCTGGCACCGTCTTCGGAATCTCCTCTGGCACCGCCTCTGACGCTTCCTCCGGCATCGCCTGTGACATTTCCTCTGGAATCTCCTCCGGCATTTCCTCTGATATTTTCTCAGACATCTCCGCGCACATCAGCAGGAACGCTCCCATGCCGTGAAGGTCGTTGACCGACACCGGCCGCGCGCAGTAATGGGCATAATCCCCCACGCCGGTTCCGATGCAGATATGCCCCAGAAGCAGATCCTCGCCGT
>CAZPGD010000202.1:0-3711 GCA_964585865.1 uncultured Hungatella sp.
CCGCGGAACTTCCGGCGCCGTCCGGCCGCGGGAAAGCGCCGGCGGCGATCCGAAAGAGGGCAGATGAGCCGGCGGCTATTCAAAAACAAAGAGAAGCGCCGGCGGCCGGTTCGAAAATGTGCAGAAACTTCGGCGGCTATCCGAAAACAAAGGGAAGCGCCGGCGGCTGGTTCGAAAATGTGCAGAAATGCCGTCCGCTATCCGAAAACAGGCGGAAACGCCGCGGCCGGCGGGCCGCCCGCCATGAAAACCGGTATAAAACAGATAAACATGAGAATTCTTCTTGGCATCCGTTCCCATCTGTGCTATGATACAGACGGCGCCGCGCAGGGGGAAAGGATGCATATGGCGAACAGAAAGGTTTATCTGGTAGATACCGAGAATATCGGTAGCGCGTGGAAAGAACTGCTGCCCCAGAAAGGCAGCAAGGACATGTTGTTGCTGTTCTACACGGAAAATTCTCCGGGGATATCCTACGCAGACCTTGATGCCATCCGCCAGTATCCTTCCTCGTTTGAGGCGATCGAATGTTTTCCGGGCAAAAACGGACTGGATTTTCAGCTGGTTTCCTATCTGGGCTATCTGATTAAATCCGCTCCGAAGACGGATTACGTGATCGTCACCAACGATACCGGATACGACGCGGTGGTCAGGTTCTGGACGAACCGGAGTTTGTCTGTGATCAGGAAGACCAAATCGGAGCTGACGATTCCCGAGAAGACGGAGGAGACGGACGTTCTCGGAGAAATAAAAGCTTCCTTAAAGGGTCTGCTTCCTGAGGAATATTCGGACGAGGCTTATGTAGAGGGGATCTTTAAGATTATCTGCGATTATGACGCCAAGCAGCTGCAGGCGCTGTACCAGACCCTGCAGAAGGAGTACGGCCAGGAGGCCGGCAGCGAGATATACCGCAGGATCAAGCCCAAGCTCCGGGAAATGTACAAGAAGATACCGAAGTAATATGAACCTGTACGGTGCCGGGACCGCGGACGGCACGCCATGCGGGTCTTCTGCGGACACGAAAGATACGCCTGTAAGGGACGTTCCCCCTGCAGGCGTATTTTTTTATGACGGTTTAGGCGCGTTAAAATGAGAGAAATCGGAAGAAACGGCAGCGGAAAGAAAACAGGCGCCGCGGCCCCCTCCGTTTCGGAACTTACAGGTTAAACCCGAAATATTTGACGGCATTGTTATAGGAAATGCCTTCGATGATTTACCGCAGCGCCTTCCGGTCCGCCGGATACTCGCCGTTTTCGACCCAGCCGCCGATCAGATCGCAGAGAATGCGGCGGAAATACTCGTGGCGGGCGTAGGAGAGGAAGCTGCGGGAATCGGTCAGCATACCGATAAAGTTGCCCAGGCAGCCCAGGTTGGCCAGAGAGGTCAGCTGCTCGGTCATTCCCGCCTTGTGATCGTTGAACCACCAGGCGGAACCGTGCTGCAGACGTCCGTTTACGCCCGGTCCCTGGAAACATCCGATAATGGATCCGATCGCGGCGTTATCGTTGGGATTCAGGGAGTAGAGGATCGTCTTGGGGATCTCGCCGGTGGCGCTTAAGGCGTTCAGGAAATCGGCGGTCTGCGCGGACGGAGCGTAATCGTTGATGCAGTCGAAGCCGGTATCGGGGCCGAGCTGCCGGTACATATAGGCGTTATTGTCGCGCTTGCAGCCGTAATGGAGCTGCATCACCCAGTCGAGCCGGTTGTACCGGCGGGCCAAAAACAGCATAACGGCTGTCTTGTATTGCGCCTGCTCTTCCTTTGTGACGGTCCCGCCGGCCAGCGCTTTCCGGAAAATGGCGTTGACTTCCTCATCGGGAGCCGGGGCGTACATCACATACTCAAGACCGTGGTCGGAGACGCGGCAGCCGAGAGAGTCGAAATAGTCCATGCGCTTTATGAGCGCGTCCTGCAGATCCTGCCAGCACTCGATCCGTACGCCGCTCGCGGCGGACAGCTTCTCGATGTAAGAATTGAATTCGGGCTTTTCGATATTGATCGCCTTGTCCGGTCTCCAGGCCGGGAGCACCTGTACGTCGAAGGTATCGTCCGCGGCGATCTTTTTGTGCCACTCCAGGGAGTCGACGGGATCGTCCGTCGTGCAGATCAGGGTCACGTTGGACTGCCGGATCAGGCTGCGGACCGTCATGGAGTCGTCCTGCAGCCTGGCGTTGCACAGGTTCCATACTTCCTCGGCGGTATCACCGTTTAAATACCCGGTGTAGCCGAAATAATTGCGCAGTTCCATGTGGCTCCAGTGGTACAGCGGATTGCCGATCAGTTTGGGCAGGGTCTCCGCCCATTTTTGGAACTTCTCGCGGTCGTCGGCGTCGCCGGTGATATAGCGCTCCTCGATGCCGTTGGAACGCATCTGGCGCCATTTGTAATGATCGCCGCCCAGCCATACCTGCGTGATGTTCTCGAATTTGCGGTTTTCCGCGATTTCCCGCGGATTGATGTGGCAGTGGTAGTCCAGGATCGGCATTTTGGCCGCGTACTCATGGTACAGCGTTTTCGCCGTGTCCGTGGAAAGCAGGAAATCCTTGTCCATAAACTGTTTCATGATAAACCCTCCTTAAAAATAATAGGTTGCGTGTGTTTGTCAGATGGCGGCGGTCTGCTTCCGGACGAGATCCGCGGCGATGGTGATTTTCCGGGGAACCGGTTCGCCCCGGAATACTTTCATCAGCGAGCGGACGGCGGTAACGCAGAGGTCCTCGATCTTCGTGTCAACGGAAGAGATCTCCGGGTCGGTACAATAGGAAAGAATGGAGTTATTGTAACCGACGATGGCCAGGTCCCCGGGAACGGACAGTCCGCGGGTGTGCGCGAATTTGACGGCACCGACCGCCAGCGAATCGTCGGAAGTCATGACCGCGTCGAACGAAAGGCCGGAACCGTCCAGCGCCGTCAGAAGTTCTCTGGCGGCCGAAAGGTCCTTGGCGCAGCGGCGGATCAGTTCGCCGCGGACGGGGATCCCGCGGGCGGACAGGGCGTCCCGGTACCCGTTCAGCTTATTGGTCCCGCTGTAGGAATGACTGCTATAGAGGTACAGGATCCGTTTCCTTCCGTCCTCGATCAGGCGCGTGGCGACTTCGTACATGGCCGCGCGGTCGTCACAGACGGTGCTGTAAATGCCGGGCGCGTCCAGGTACCCGTTCACCAGCATAACGGGCAGGTCCGCGGCCGCTTCCTCAATATAGCGGTTGTTTTCCGCTTCCATTTCCACGAATTTGGAGCCGGCCAGGATAACGGCGTCCACCCGTCTGGACAGCAGAAGTTCAAAATACTGCCGTTTGGCGGCCAGCGAAAGGCCGGTGCAGCAGAGCAGGGAATCATAGCCGCAGCCGCGCAGTTCCCGCTCCAGGTAATAAATGGCGCTTGCAAGGTACGGGTCGGAGGAATCCGAGCACATGATCCCCACCGTTTTCATGGTGTCCAGCCCCAGGCCGCGGGCAAAAACATTCGGGGTGTAGCCCAGTTCTTCCATGACGGCCAGCACGCGGGCCCGCGTCTTGTCGCTGACATTGGGATTGCCGTTGAGGACGCGGGAAACGGTGGCGATGGAGACGCCGGCCCGCGCGGAAACGTCGTAAATGTTCAAATAATCACCTCGTTTGCGCCTGCTTCTGTAAGCGCTTACAATCTGTTCCCATTATACAGGACGCCGCGGGAAAATGCAAGGTGAATCCGAAAATTCAAAAATGGAGA
>CAZPGD010000203.1:0-3362 GCA_964585865.1 uncultured Hungatella sp.
TGCTCCATGCGCACCGATTTCGGATTCGGAAAATCCGTCACGTAGCGGCGCACCTTGCCGGCCGAGAGAGCGGCCGCCATGGCGTCGTCGTCCACCAGCCGGTCCCTCGCGAAATTCAGCACGACCACGCCGTCCTTCATCTTCGCGATGGCCGCCGCGTCAATCATTCCCTTGGTGTCGTCCGTCAGCGGCACATGGACGGTAATATAATCGCACTCCTGATAAATGGCGTCCACGGACGTGATGTGCTTCACGGCGCGGGAGAGGCCCCAGGCGGCCGAAACGGAGATAAAGGGATCATACCCGTAAACCTCCATTCCCATGGACGTCGCCACGTTCGCCACCTGCGCGCCGATCGCGCCCAGGCCGATCACTCCCAGCTTCTTGCCCATCAGTTCCGTGCCGGCAAAAGCCTTCTTGCTCTTCTCCACGGACTTGGCGATATCGGGGTCGTCCTGATTGGCCCTGCACCACTCGATGCCGCCCACCACGTCACGCGCGGCCAGAAGCATCCCGGCAATCACCAGTTCCTTGACGCCGTTGGCGTTGGCGCCCGGCGTGTTGAACACGACGATGCCCTCCTCGGCGCAGCGTTCCAGCGGGATATTATTGACGCCCGCCCCGGCCCTGGCGATGGCCAGAAGCCCCTTTCCGAACTCCATGTCATGCATGGCGGCGCTGCGCACCAGCACGCCTTCCGCCTCCGCCATATTGTCGGTTATCGTATAATCCGCCGTCAGCAGATCCGTACCGTATCTGGAAATCGCGTTTAAACAATGGATCGCTCTCATGCCTTATGCGCCTCCTCAAACTCTTTCATGAACTCCACCAGTTTGGCGACGCCTTCGACGGGCATCGCGTTGTAAATGCTGGCCCGCATGCCGCCCACGGTGCGGTGCCCCTTCAGGTTCACGAACCCGGCCGCCGTCGCTTCCTTCACGAACAGCGCGTCCAGATCCGGATCGCCGGTCACAAAGGTTACGTTCATGATGGAACGGTCTTTTTTCTCAACCGGCGCCTTGAACAGTTCGCTCTGATCCAGGAAATCATAGAGGATCCGTGCTTTCTTCTCGTTCAGCTCTTTCATGGCGGCCAGCCCGCCCTTCGCCTGCAGCCACTTGAACACCTTGCCGCAGATATAGATGCCGTACGCGGGCGGCGTATTGTACAGGGACTTCGCGTCCGCGTGGATCTTATACTGGCACATGGTCGGCGTGCCGGGAAGCACGTCCTCCGTAATCAAATCCTCGCGGATAATCACGATCACCACGCCGGCCGGCCCGATATTCTTCTGGACGCCGCCGTAAATCACGCCGTATTTCGTCACGTCCACCGGCTCGGACAAAAAGCAGGACGACACATCCGCGACAAGGGTCTTGCCCTTGGTATTGGGCAATGTCTTAAATTTCGTGCCGTAAATCGTGTTGTTTTCGCAAATATAAACGTAGTCCGCGTCCTCGGAAACCGGCAGATCGGAACAATCCGGGATATAGCTGAACGTCTTGTCCTCGCTGGACGCGATGGCGTTCGCCTTGCCGTACCTCTGGCCTTCCTTGTACGCTTTCTTCGCCCACTGGCCCGTGATAATGTAATCCGCGACCCGGTTCTTCATCAGGTTCATCGGAATCATGGAAAACTGGAGACTCGCGCCTCCCTGCAGGAACAGAACCTTATAAGAATCGGGGATATTCATCAGTTCCCGAAGATCCGCTTCCGCTTCCGTGATAATGGTTTCAAATGCTTTCGAGCGGTGGGACATTTCCATCACCGACATTCCCGTGCCCCGATAGTCCAGCATTTCTGCCGCAGCTTCTCTGAGCACCTCTTCCGGCAGCATGGCCGGACCTGCTGAGAAATTGTAAACTCTGCTCATTTTCCCCGCTCTCCTCTGAATTTGTGCCGCCGCCCCGGCGACCTGACGCGCCGGAATACGGCTTATTTACAGTTTCAAATCATTATCATCAAATGCGTCGGATATCGCCGCACCTGGAGATACCATCGGAAAGACCTTGTCGTCGCAATGGATCTGGCAGTCGATCACCACCGGAATATTCAGCGCGATCGCTTCCTCAAGCGCCGGCTTAAAATCTTCCTTCTTCGTTATGCTGTAAGCCTTGGCGCCCATGGCCTCGGCCACCTTCGCGAAATCCACCCGGTCATTCAGCACGGTATGCGAGTACCGTTTCCCGTAGTACAGCGTCTGCCACTGCCGGACCATGCCCAGCACGTGATTATTGACAATCACTTCGATCACCGGGATGTTATAGCGCGTGGCGGTGGCGATCTCATTCATATTCATGCGGAAACAGCCGTCGCCCGCCACATTGATCACAATCTTATCCCTGCGCCCCATCTTCGCTCCGATGGCCGCGCCCAGGCCGTAGCCCATGGTGCCGAGGCCGCCGGACGTCAGAAGCGTATGCGGATTTTTGAATTTATAATACTGGGCCGCCCACATCTGGTGCTGCCCCACCTCGGTGACGATCAGCGCGTCGCCCTTCGTCACGTCATAAATGTCCTCGATAATGCCGGGCCCGGTCAGCATTTCCTTATTATAATGAAGCGGGTACATCTCCTTCAGACGGTCGATATGTGCCAGCCATTCATCGTGGTTCTGCGGGTCCAGACGCGCGTTGAGCCGCCGCAGGATCATCTTCACGTCGCCGATAATGCTCGCGTCCACATGAATGTTTTTATTGATCTCCGCCGGGTCGATGTCCATCTGGAGAATCTTCGCGTTCTTGGCGAATTTCGAGGCGTTGCCCACCACGCGGTCGCTGAACCTGGCGCCGGCCACGATCAGCAGATCGCACTCGGTAATGCCGAAATTGGACGTTTTCGTGCCGTGCATCCCGGCCATGCCGGTGTACAGTTCGTCGGTGCCGTCAAACGCGCCCTTCCCCATCAGGCTGTCCGCCACCGGAGCCTGGATCTTGTGGGCAAACGCGCGCACCTCGTCCGCCGCGTCGGACAGATTCGCGCCCCCGCCGACGAAGAGGAACGGCTTCTTGGAATCCTTAATCATGCGGATCGCCTGATCCAGATCCTCTTCCGTGATCGTATCGGTCTGGCGCGTCACCTCTTCGGGCGGCTGGTACTCATAATCCGTCACGGCGTCGGTCACGTTTTTCGTAATATCCACCAGCACCGGACCCGGACGGCCGGACTTGGCGATTTTAAACGCGCGCCGCAGGACGGGAGCCAGCTTCGTGACGTCCTTGACGATAAAATTATATTTGGTAATGGGCATGGTCACGCCGGCAATGTCGATTTCCTGAAAACTGTCCTTGCCCAGAAGGCTGACCCCCACGTAGCAGGTGATGGCCCCCACGGGAAAGGAATCCAGATAGGCGGTGGCGATG
>CAZPGD010000203.1:3372-3709 GCA_964585865.1 uncultured Hungatella sp.
CTGGCGTAGCCGTCCGCCGCGTGCGCGGCCCCCTGCTCGTGCGATGTCAAAATGTGGGTGATCTCGTCCCGGTGCTTATAGAGCGCGTCATAAATATTTAAAATAGCGCCCCCCGGATACCCGAAGACGGTGTCCACGCCCTGCTCCTTCAGACACTGGATAACGATTTCCGATCCGTTTAATTTCTGCATAACGATCCCTTTCTTCTCGCTGTCTTACCCCATACTGTATCCCGCCGCGTGCCGCGCTCCGGACGGCCCGATTCGCGCTCCCGCTCTGCCGGGGCCCTTTGCCAATCTGCCGCGGGGTTCTCTCCGAACGACCGGCTTCCCGTTTT
>CAZPGD010000204.1:0-968 GCA_964585865.1 uncultured Hungatella sp.
CACATGTTCCCCGTCAGCCGGTTCACTTTCGCTTCACATGTTCCCCATCAGCCGGTCCTTCAGAATCGCCGCGCATTCCCGCACGCACAAATGCAAAAACAGAAGCGCGTCCGAATGGGCCGCGATCCCGCACACATTCTCCATCCCGCGCTTTTTGGCGATCTTCGTCGCGCGGTACACATGGAAACTGCTGGTCAGGATCCCGATCCGCACCGGTTTTTCCTCCACCTGCAGATACGGCCCGGGAGAAACGTCATCCGCCCGCCGCGGCGGCAGTTTTTTCCCATTCTCGATCCGGTCAATCACCACGCTGCTGTACGCGATATTTTCCACGGTACTCCGCGAAGCCGATTCCATGACCAGCCGCGAAACCGGGATGCCGCCGCGCGACAAGTAGTCGTACATGGCCTGCGCCTCCGTTTCCGGCTCGTCCTTCCCCTGCCCGCCGGAGAGGATAAATACGGTCCCCGGGCTCTCCTGATTGTATTCCAGCGCCTTGTCCAGCCGCTGCTTCAGGGAATTGCTGATCCCGTCGCTGCGGACCTGCGCACCCAGGACGATCACATAATCCAGTCCGGGCGTATCCGGCGTGGCCGCTCCGAGAAACACGAACACCGAAACGGCACAGAGCACCGCCGCGGAAGCCGCGAACAGGGTCATGACCGATACCGGCAGCCACAAAGGCAGCTGCTTCGGATGCAGGCGGCAGTAGCGGCTCCCCCAGGACAGCGCCCCCAGAAGTCCCGCCGCCAGCAGCCAGAACCAGGAAAACGACACGGAAAATCCGGCGTAGATCACAATCAGGATATAGTAGGCCAGGCAAAAGCCCGCTCCGATTCCCGCCGCCCATGTAAACACGCGATCCGCCCCCTTTCATCCGGTTTGCCGTCCCGAAACGTCCTTCCGGCCCGCCGTCTCAGAACGTCATCTCGGCTCGCCGTCTCAGAACATCCTTCCGGCTCACCGTC
>CAZPGD010000204.1:1068-3707 GCA_964585865.1 uncultured Hungatella sp.
TCAGAACGTCATCTCGGCTCGCCGTTTCAGAACATCCTTCCGGCTCACCGTCTCAGAACGTCATCTCGGCTCGCCGTTTCAGAACATCCTTCCGGCTCACCGTCTCAAAACGTCATTCCGGCTCTCCGCCTCAGACCGTCACTCCGGCTCTCCGCCTCAGGCCATCACTCCGGCTTCCCATTTTTTCGTCTCAGAATATCATAAGGGCTGAGTTCCACGCCCAGATCCACATAAACGGTCTGCCGCGCGTGGGGAGCGCTCGCCACGGCGTTCCCTTCCCCGTCATAGATCGCGTTCACGACCGTTTCCAGGTTCCGCCCGTCCGGTTTCATCACCTCGACCGTCTCGCCCGCGGAAAATTTATTCTTCTGTTCCAGCCGGCCATAGCCGCGCCCGT
Source organism: uncultured Hungatella sp. (assembly GCA_964585865.1). Lineage (GTDB taxonomy): Bacteria > Bacillota > Clostridia > Lachnospirales > Lachnospiraceae > UBA3402. The sequence continues at coordinate 1,466 of CAZPGD010000204.1, forward strand.
CCACCTCCGCGATGCTGCCGAGATAAGCGTAATCCCTGATATACGCGCTGTTCCCGTAAATCTGGGACTCCGCGCCCGGATTTCCGAAATAGAACCCCGTCGTAAACTCCCTGCGGGTGCATTTTTCGATCTCTTCCCGGTACCGTTTCAGGTTCCCGCGGTAGACATCCTCCCCCTCGCGGTAATCGTCAATAGCCATGCGGTAGGCCCTGGTAACGGCCGCGACGTAGAGGGCGTTCTTCATCCGCCCCTCAATCTTGAAACTGTCAATCCCCGCCCCGCAGAGTTCCGGGATATGTTCGATCATGCAGAGATCCTTCGAACTGAAAATGGTCGTTCCCCGCTCATTCTCATAAACCGGCAGATACTCCCCCGGCCTCGTCTCCTCCGCCACCGCGTAATTCCAGCGGCAGGGATGGGTACATTCGCCCCGGTTGGCGTCCCGTCCGGTGAAATAATTGCTCAGCAGACAGCGTCCCGAATAGGAAATGCACATCGCCCCGTGGACGAAGCACTCGATCTCCATGTCCTCCGGGATTTTCGCGCGGATCTCCGCGATTTCCCTTAAAGACAGTTCCCTGGCCGCCACCACACGCTTCGCGCCCAGCCGGTTCCAGAAGCGGAACGCGCCGTAATTCGTGCTGTTGGCCTGGGTGCTGATATGGATTTCCGTCCCGGGCAGGACCCGTTGGGCGATTTCCAGCACGCCCGGGTCCGAAATGATAAGCGCGTCCGGCCCCACCTCTTCCAGCCGGTGAAAATACGCTTCCACGCCGTCCAGATCGTCGTTGCGGGCAAATATATTGGCCGTCACATACACGCGCACGCCCCGCTCGCGGGCGAAGGACACGCCCTCCTTCATCTCTTCGATGGAAAAATTCTTCGCCCTGGCCCGCAGTCCGAAAGCCTCCCCGCCGATATAGACCGCGTCGGCCCCGAACAACACCGCCGTGCGAAGAACCTCCGGGCTCCCCGCCGGTACTAACAGTTCCGTTTTTCGCATCCCGCCGCTCCCGGATCGTCCGGTCGCGCCGCTCATTCCCCGCTTCCTCCCGTTCCTTCCGCTCCGGTCCCGCTTTCTCCGCTGCCGCTCTCTTCGCTTTCCTCCGCTCCGGCGCCGCTTTCTTCCTCCTCAACCGTTCCGCTGCCGTCCCGCAGCGTGAGGATAATCTCTTTGGGCGTCATGGTCGTATTCAGCATAAATGTCCCGCTCCGGATCGGGGAGCCGTAACCCGCGAATTCATATCCGTATTCGTAAAACAGGCACTGAATAATAAAGGAGACGCGGTCCTCCACCAATCCGCTCTGTTCCAGCGCCACCGCCAGATTCACCAGACTTTCGTCCTCGCCGATCGTTACCCGCATATCCATTCCCACCTCGTCCGGCGTATCCTGCGCCGCGAACAGGCCGTACCCGAAGGAATACCCGCGGACAATCACCTCGTACAGCAAAAGAATCGCCAGCGCGCAGACAATCAGCTTCCATGATACGGTAATGATGGCCTTTGTCACCCGGTTAATCTCTCTGGTCCGTTCACTCATACCGTGATCTCCCCTTTATCGCAATCCCGTGATCTCCCCTTCACTGCACTTCCATGATAATCGGCAAGATCATCGGGGTCCGTTTCATCTTTTTCCACAAGAAATCACTCAGATCATCGCGAATGATATTTTTAATTTTGCCCCAGTCGCTGACCTTCCGGGCCAGGCAGTCCTGCACCGACTCTTCCACCACGTGCCGGGCCTCCTCCAGAAGCCCTTCCGACTCCCGCACGTAAACGAAGCCGCGCGATACGATATCCGGTCCGGCCAGCAGCTGGTTCGAATACTTCTCCAGCGTCAGCACCACGATAATGATGCCGTTCTGCGCCAGGTTCTGCCGGTCGCGCAGCACGATATTGCCCACGTCGCCGACCCCCAGACCGTCCACCAGAATAGCCCCGGCCTGCACATGATCCACGACCCGGCATTCCTTTTCCGACAGTTCCACCACATCGCCGGAGGACATGATCAGAATATTCTCCTTCGGGATCCCCATGGACTCCGCCAGACCTTTCTGCGCCACCAGATGGCGGTACTCCCCGTGAACCGGCAGGGCATAGCGGGGATGTGTCAGCGAATAAATCAGCTTGATCTCCTCCTGGCAGGCATGTCCCGACACATGGGTGTCCTGGAAAATCACCTCGGCCCCCTTGATCGAAAGTTCGTTGATCACCTTCGAAACGGCCTTTTCATTGCCGGG
>CAZPGD010000205.1:0-935 GCA_964585865.1 uncultured Hungatella sp.
CGAGCGTGCCGGCCTAGGCGTGCGGGGATGGCGAAGAAGGCGGCAGTGCGGAAAGAATTTGGCGCGGATTCCGGGAGCGGCGGTGCGGAAGGTCCGGGCGCTGGGCCCGGGAGCGGCAGTGCGGAAGACCGGGCGAAGGGCCGGAAACAGTGGTGTGGAAGGCTCGGGCGAAGGGCCCGGAAGCGCGGTGCGGAAAATCCGGGCGCAGATTTCGGGAACGGCGGTGTAATTGGTCCGAGCGTGCCGGCCTAGGCGTGCGGGGATGGCGGAGAAGGCGGCGGTGCGGGAAAGGCCAAGCTGAGACCCGTGAGCGGCGGCGCGGAAGGCCCGGGCGCGGGACCCGAAAGCGGGAGTGCGGAAGGCCCGGGCGTGGGATCCGGAAGCGGGAGCGCGGAAGGTCCGGGCGCGGGACCCGGAAGCGGCAGCGCGGAAATCCGGGGGTTGACGGCCGCGGCAAGGCGTAAAGAGCGGAGGACAGCGACGAAAACTGTCTTCCGCTCTTTGCCTTGTGCCGTGTCCCGCGTCGGCGTTCCGCGCCGGTATTCCGCGGCCGGAACGATGGTTTGCAATTTGAAAAAAGATATGGTATGATGGGTGACGCGTGGAAAACCGGGCGGAAGGCCGGTTTTGAATACGGTTATTCGGCCGTGGGAACCGCCGGAAGGAGCTGCAGGACATGCCGAAGCAATATATTAAGATTCGCGGCGCAAATGAGCATAATCTGAAAAACATTGATTTGGATATACCGAGAGACGAACTGGTGGTTCTGACGGGACTCAGCGGGTCCGGGAAGTCCTCGCTTGCTTTCGATACCATATACGCGGAAGGGCAGAGACGGTACATGGAGTCGCTGTCCTCTTACGCCAGACAGTTCCTGGGACAGATGGAGAAGCCGGATGTGGAAAGCATTGAAGGGCTTTCTCCCGCGATTTCCA
>CAZPGD010000205.1:945-3685 GCA_964585865.1 uncultured Hungatella sp.
GGAATCCCCGTTCGACCGTGGGCACGGTAACGGAGATTTACGACTATATGCGGCTCCTTTACGCCAGGATCGGGATCCCCCATTGTCCCAAATGCGGGCGGGAAATCCGCAAACAGACCGTCGATCAGATGGTGGATCAGATTCTGTCGCTGCCGGAGCGGACCCGGATCCAGCTGCTGGCGCCGGTCGTGCGGGGCCGGAAGGGCGAACACGCGAAGGTTCTGGATCAGGCGAGGAAAAGCGGTTATGTGCGGGTGCGCATCGACGGGAGCCAGTATGAATTGTCCGAGGAAATCAAGCTGGATAAAAATATCAAGCACAATATTGAAATCATTGTGGACCGTCTGACCGTCCGGCCCGGCATCGAAAAACGTCTGACCGATTCGCTGGAAACGTCGATGGCGCTGGGAAACGGCCTGATGATCGTGGATACGGGCGACGGGCAGCCGCTGACGTTCAGTCAGAATTTCGCCTGTCCGGACTGCGGGATCAGTATCGAGGAAGTGGAGCCGCGGAGTTTCTCTTTTAATAACCCCTTCGGCGCCTGCCCGGAATGTTTCGGACTTGGTTATAAAATGGAGTTTGACGAGGATCTGATGATCCCGGACAAGTCCCTGAGTATCCTGCAGGAGGCCATCGCCGTGCCGGGCTGGCAGTCCTGCGCGGATCCGGGCAGTTTTACGCGGGCGATCCTGGACGCGCTGGCCAAAGAATACGGTTTCAGCCTGAGTACGCCGTTCGAACAGTACCCGAAGCAGATCCACGACGTGCTGATTTACGGCACCGGCGGACACGAAGTGAAGGTGCATTATAAAGGGCAGAGAGGCGTGGGCGTCTACGACGTGGCCTTCGAGGGACTGATCCGGAACGTGGAGAGACGCTACCGGGAGACCGCTTCGGAGAGCAGCAAGGCGGAGTACGAGTCGTTCATGCGGATCACGCCCTGCCCTCTTTGCAGGGGCAGGCGGCTGAAACAGTCGTCCCTGGCGGTAACGGTGGGCGGGAAGAATATTTTCGACGCCACGGACATGTCCGTGGTGAAATTCCGCGAATTTCTGGACGGGCTGCAGCTGAGTTCCATGCAGCTGGCGATTGGCGCCCAGATTCTGAAGGAGATACGCGCAAGGGTTTCGTTCCTTATTGATGTGGGTCTGGATTACCTTGCCCTGTCCCGCGCCACGGGCACTCTGTCCGGCGGCGAGGCGCAGCGGATCCGGCTGGCCACCCAGATCGGCTCCGGTCTGGTGGGCGTGGCCTACATTCTGGACGAACCCAGCATCGGCCTCCATCAGCGGGACAATGACAAGCTTCTGCACACATTGTTCCATCTGCGCGATCTGGGCAACACCGTTATCGTGGTGGAACATGACGAGGAGACCATGCGGGCGGCGGACCATATCATTGATATCGGCCCGGGTGCCGGGGAGCACGGCGGCCGGGTGGTGGCGGCCGGTTCGGTGGACGATATTATTGCCTGCGAGGAATCGGTCACGGGAGCGTACCTGAGCGGGAGGCTGCGGATCCCCGTGCCGAAAGAGCGGAAGCGTCCGTCCGGCTGGCTGACCGTGCGGGGCGCGCAGGAGAACAATTTGAAAAAGATCGACGTGCGGATCCCGCTGGGCGTCATGACATGCGTAACCGGCGTATCCGGCTCCGGCAAGAGTTCTCTGGTAAACGAGATTTTGTATAAGGCTCTTGCGAGGAAACTGAACCGCGCCCGGACCATTGCCGGCAAACACGAGGGGATTGACGGAACGGAAAAACTGGACAAGGTAATCAATATCGACCAGTCGCCGATCGGACGCACGCCCCGGTCCAATCCGGCCACCTACACGGGTGTATTTGATATGATCCGGGACTTGTTCGCTTCCACGGCGGACGCCAAGGCGCGCGGCTATAAGAAGGGGCGTTTCAGCTTTAACGTTAAGGGCGGCCGCTGCGAAGCCTGTTCGGGAGACGGCATTATCAAGATCGAGATGAATTTCCTGCCGGATGTGTACGTTCCTTGCGAGGTCTGCGGCGGCAAACGCTACAACCGCGAGACGCTGGAGGTGAAGTATAAGGGGAAAAGTATCTTCGATGTGCTGGATATGACGGTGGAGGAGGCCCTGCGCTTTTTTGAAAACGTGCCCTCGATCCGGCGGAAGATCCAGACTCTCTACGACGTGGGCCTCGGATATATCCGGCTGGGACAGCCGTCCACGGAACTGTCCGGCGGCGAGGCGCAGCGGATCAAGCTGGCCGCGGAACTGAGCCGCAGGGGGACGGGCAGGACGATTTATATCCTCGACGAACCCACGACGGGGCTGCATTTCGCGGACGTCCACAAGCTGGTGGAGATTCTGCGGAAGCTGTCGGAGGGCGGCAACACGGTGGTTGTCATCGAACACAATCTGGACGTGATCAAGACGGCGGACTATATCATTGATATGGGGCCGGAGGGCGGGGACCGCGGCGGCACCGTGATTGCCGAGGGCACGCCGGAGCAGGTCGCGGAGTGCGCCTGGTCCTATACGGGGCAGTATGTGAAGCGGTACCTGCAGGCCGCAGGCGCGGCGGAGCAGGCGGACGGGGCGCTTTAGACTGATGGGCGCCCGCCGCGGGGTGCCCTTTGGGCTGAGCGGGTGCTCGCCGCGGGATGGCACTTTGTGCCGGGGAGGTGTCCACTGCGGGGGTGTTACATTCGGCCGGACCGGAGCAGACCGTTGGCCGGCGAAGGCGGATTGGCGCTTTAGGCCGG
>CAZPGD010000206.1:0-3676 GCA_964585865.1 uncultured Hungatella sp.
GATGTGCGATAACTCTTACTTTCTTTGAACCTACATTGTGACATACGGGATTCCAATATTTTCCGGCGGATGTCAGGCCCCCTTTGAGGGGAAGGCAGAAACCGGAGTGCGGTTGCCCACCTAGCTTGGCTAGGCGTCAAATTGTAAGAGCCGGCATTTTGGGAATGAGAGGAAAGCAGCGGATTGCGTGCCGCTGCTTTTTATCGTTTATTTGCTTGCGGAAACCGGGAAAATATGATAGTCTGTTAGGCGGAAACGCGGGGAAAATATCGAAAACGAGGCAGAAAGATGAAGGGACACAAGTTTCAAACGTACATCTATTGGGGCGTGACCGCTTTTTTTGTGATTGCGGCGTGTATCCTGGTGGCGCTCGCGGTGATCAAGTGGGACGTCGTAAGAGAAGGGATCCGGTTCGTGAACGGGATCCTGGCGCCGGTCACGTACGGCATTATTCTGGCGTATCTGATTTCACCTGTTTATAACCGTCTGAAAAAATGGACGGAGAAAGGGCTTGGGAAGGCGGTCCGTTCCCCCAAACGGCGCGCGGGTCTGGCGAAATGCGCGGCGACGGCGGGCAGTCTGGCGGCGATCTGCCTGGTGATTGTGGGACTGTTCTCCATGATCATCCCGACGGTATGGGAAAGCATCATGGGGATCATCAATTCCGTTCCCGCTTTCGCGCAGAAAATCTATGAATGGATCGAGGAAGTTTTCGCGAATAATCCGGAGGTCGAGGAAGCGGCACTGAACGCCTATAACCAGGCGGTCGACCGGTTGCTGGCGTGGACGCGGACGACGGCCAACTGGATGCCGGATCTGAAACTCGTGTTCAGCCAGGCTTTTTCGGGCGTTATGGGCGTGGTCGTTCTGACAAAGAACATCCTGATCGGCTTTATCGTCATGATCTATCTGCTGAATCTCAAGGACACTCTGCTGGCCCAGGCGAAAAAGATAGCCTATGGCCTCTTCCCGCTCGGTTTTGCCAACGGGCTGGTGGAGAAATTCCGGTTCGTGCACAAGGTGTTCGGCGGTTTTATCACCGGGAAGCTGATCGATTCCCTGATTATCGGGGGTCTGACATTCGTGGTCCTTTCGCTGCTGAAGATGCCCTATACAATGCTGATCAGCGTCATTGTCGGCGTGACGAATGTCATCCCGTTTTTCGGTCCGTTCATCGGCGCGGTTCCCAGCGCGATCCTACTTTTGCTGGTCAGCCCAAAGCAGTGCCTGATCTTTTTGATCTGCATCCTTTTGATCCAGCAGTTTGACGGGAATATCCTGGGACCGAAGATCCTGGGGAACTCTACGGGGCTTTCCAGCTTCTGGGTGCTGTTTTCCATCCTGTTTTTCGGCGGGATCCTGGGTCCGGTGGGAATGATCATCGGCGTCCCCACATTTGCCGTGATTTACCGGCTGCTGTCGGAATTTATTGAGGACAGGCTGAAAAAGAAAGCGCTGCCGACCGCGACGGACGAGTATAAGGATTTCGATCACATTGACGGGGAGAAGAAAACGATTGTCAGGCAGGGAGGATTTTAAATGATTCGCAATATTGTGTTTGATATGGGCCAGGTCCTGATCCATCTGGAACCGGATGTCGTGACGCACAGGCTGGGACTTGCAAAGAAGGATGAGAAGCTTCTGGTGGCGCAGGTGTTCCAGTCCGCCGAGTGGGCGAATATGGACTGGGGAATGATCACCATGGAAGACGCGATTACCAGCATCTGCAGGCGGGTCCCGCCCCGTCTTCATGACGCGGTCCGCCGCCTGGTTATGGAGTGGCAGAAACCGATTGTTCCCTACGAGGGCATGGAAGAACTGGCCGGGGAACTGAAGGGAAACGGGTACAGGATTTATCTGCTGTCCAATGCCAACCCGAATCATCCGGGATACTGGCACGAGATTCCCGCGAGCCGGTTTTTCGACGGCATTTTAACGTCCTATACCGTAAAGACCGTCAAGCCGCAGCCGGAGATCTACCGGATGCTGTGTGAAAAATTTGATCTGAGGGCGAACGAGTGCTTCTTTTTCGACGATCAGCCGATGAACGTGGCCGGGGCCATAAATTGCGGCATGTCCGGCTGCGTGTTCCACGGCGATATGGAAGAGCTGAGATATTTGCTGGCGGAAGCGGGGGTGAAGGTCCGGGCGCCGAAGGAGTTCCCTTCTTTTTAGGATTGCAAAAGGACGGGATTTGGTATATACTGGGTATCGGTTCTGAAAAGCCGGAAGGGCGGATAAGCACCGGAAAAGGAAGGTTTGAGATATGGCGTTATTGGAAACATGGCGGAACATGGCATATGGCGACGGGCTGAATGAGAAGCAGCGGGAGAAAATGTGGTCCGGGTATTTCGCCATTGAGAAAGGGATTTACGAACAGATTCTGGCGGAGCCGGAGACGGCGGTTGAGGGTACGGTTAAGGAACTGGCGGAGAAATACGGGACGGAAATCCTGATTATGACCGGTTTTCTGGACGGTATCAACGAAAGCCTGAAGGGCTATGAGAATCCGATTGATACGATGGAGGAGGATACCCGGGTCAAAATCGAGATCGATCCGGAGAAACTGTATTATAATATGGTAGCGGCAAAGGCGGACTGGCTGTACAATCTGCCTGCCTGGGACAACATTCTGACGGAGGAACGCAGAAAGGAACTTTATAAGGAACAGAAGGCTTCCGGGACGGTCCGCAAGGCGAAGAAAATCTTCCCCAATGATCCATGTCCCTGCGGCAGCGGAAAGAAATATAAGAAATGCTGCGGCAGGAATCGATAACACGCGAGGAGGGCAGAGGCATCTGACGATGGACTCTGCCTTTCTTTCTGGTTGGCGGACGGGAGAAGCCTGAGCGCACGGCAGGAGGAAGCCGGAACCGGGGCGCGGCGGGCCGAAACCGGAGCCGGGGCGCATGGCGGAAAGAAGCCGGCGACGGGATCCGCTGCGAAAGAGGTGCGGACCGGGCGGCGCGGCGGACGGGAGAAGGAAGGGTGGAAATGGACGCTTACACGGGTTTTGCCGCCGTTTACGACGAGTTTATGGATAACGTGCCGTATGAGGAGTGGGCGGAATATGTCTGCGGCCTTCTGGCGGATTACGGGATCCGGGACGGCCTTGTGCTGGATCTGGGCTGCGGGACCGGAAAATTCACGGAAATCATGGCGGGGCGCGGGTTCGATATGATCGGCGTGGACGCTTCGGAAGAAATGCTGCAGGCTGCCGTCGAGAGGCGTGCCGTTTCGGGAGCGGATATCCTGTACCTGCTGCAGGACATGAGGGCCTTCGAACTGTACGGCACGGTGGCGGCCGTGTACAGCATTTGCGACACCATGAACTATCTGACGGAAGAGGAGGATCTGACGGCGGTTTTCCGTCTGGTGAACAATTATCTGGACCCGGGGGGCGTGTTTATTTTCGATCTGAATACGGTCCATAAGTACAGGGACGTCATCGGCGGGAATACGATCGCCGAGAGCCGTGAAGACAGCGCGTTTATCTGGGAGAATGATTATGACGGGGAGACCGGGATCAATGCGTACGGCCTGACCCTGTTCATCCGGGAAAAAGGAGATCTTTTCCGGAGATGCGAGGAGACGCATTATCAGAGAGCCTATGAACTGAGCGAGGTGCTGCGGGCGGCGGAAAAGGCCGGTATGACATTTGAGGCGGCGTATGACG
>CAZPGD010000207.1:0-3668 GCA_964585865.1 uncultured Hungatella sp.
TACGCCCGAAAAACGCCCCGCCGTTCTCTCAGAACGGCAGTTCCAGCGTTTCCGTGTTGTTCACGACGTCCAGTGCCGTCTGCGCTTTCGCCAGTTCGTCGGTCACGGCCGCGAGGTCCTTTTTCACCTGCTCCAGGTCATAATTCGCGTACTCGTATTCGATAATGCTGCCGGCGTTGCGCCTGAGTGTCTCCACACGCTGCTTCGGCAGGCGGGAAGCCATCTCTTCCAGCCGGGATTTCCGGGCAGAAAGCTGGGGAATGTATATCAGTATCTGGTCGATCGTCATGTCGAATCCGGGCACTTCCCGGCTGATATTGAACCGGTTGATCCCGTGCTTCAGCTGGCGGATCTTCGCATCCAGTTCCGACAGTTTCCGCTTCGTATCCTCGTAATCATACTTCGGCCTCGCATCCTCCGTATTCTCCTGAATCGCCGCCACGAACCGGCTGCTCATGGACTCCTGATTCAGAAGCGCCGCTTTTTCCTCGTTCAGTTTCCGGAGCAGCTTCGCTGCCTCCGCGGATGTATATTTCATCTCTTCCTCCTTTTCCGGTCCCGTCAGGGACGATCGATATGCCGCCGCACGGCTGTCTTTTCGAAAATTATAGCGCACATTTCGGGAAATGGCAAGTTCGCGGTTTCTGAAAACCGGAAGAATCGCGGCTGTTTCTCCCCCGCCATCTGAACGGTTGCGGAGGATCAGGGGTGTTTCGGTTTGGCTATGAAGCAACGCGGAAATTTCCGGAGCGCCCGAAACGCGCGAACCGGCCGGGATCCGCTATTGACGCTGCTTTCCGATTTTGGTAAAATCATTGAAGAAAACACGGACCGGCGCCGTGTTTCCGTCGGGACGCGGGCCGGAACGGCACAGAAGAATGCAGGTTAAAAGAGTACAGGTTTATCGAAAGGTTACGGAAAGAGCGTAAAGAGACGGCCGGCTGTTGCCGGCAGAAAGGGCGGAGGGGCATGATCAAGGTACTATTTATCGGGAACAGTTTTACGTATTATAACGATCTTCCCGCCATGACGGCGGAATTGTCCGCGAAGGCCGGGACGGAGATCCTTGCGGAATCAGTGACGAAGGGCGGATGGTTCTTAAGAAAGTTCGCGGATCCGGAGGATGAGATGGGACAGGAACTGCGGCGGGTCTATCCGCGGGAGGAATGGGACTATATCGTGCTTCAGGAGCAGAGCCTCTGCCCGGCGGCCAACCCGGAAGAATTTCTGGCTTCCGTAGAAGCGCTGCGGGCTTTTCTGAAGCCTCGGAAGAAGTTTTTAATGTACCAGACCTGGGCCTATGAGGACGGGTCGGAAAAGCTGAAGAATACGGGTATGGAATACGGTGCCATGCGCGACGGGCTGAAGGCGGCCTATGAGGAAGCGGCGAGGAGGACGGGCGCGGCCTGCGTGCCGGTCGGTTCGGCGTTCAGTCTCTGTCGCGACCGGTACCCGGCCATCGTTCTGTACCGGGAGGACCATTTTCATCCGTCCCCGGAGGGCACCTATCTGGCGGCCTGCTTGTTCGTTCATGAACTGACCGGGATCCGGCCGGAGGCGCTTTCTTCCCCGGAAGGACTGGAGGAAGGGACCGCGGCCTGCCTGCGTCTCATTGCGGGGGAGATTGCCGGCTCCCGCGCCGGAACGGGAACGGTTTCATGAAGAATTATATCAGTATTTTTGACGTGATCGGACCCGACATGATCGGGCCTTCCAGTTCCCATACGGCGGGCGCGGTGAATATCGCGCGGCTGGCGTACCAGCTGTTCCGGGAACCGGTCGCGAAAGCGGAGTTCACGCTTTACGGTTCGTTTGCGCAGACGGGTAGGGGGCACGGTACGGATAAGGCGCTTCTGGGCGGGATCCAGGGATTTTCCACGGATGACGTGCGGATACGGGATTCCTGCGCGCTGGCGGACGCCGCCGGGCTGTCGTACCGTTTTATCTGGGACGAGACCACGAAAACCGCGCACCCGAACACGGTGGATATCTATCTGGAAAGTCCGGACGGGAAGACCCAGACCATCCGCGGGGAGTCGGTGGGCGGGGGCAAGATCCGCATCGTGCGGATCAACGGCATCGAGGTGGTATTTACCGGCGCTTACAGCACGCTGATTATCCGGCAGTCGGACCGGCCCGGCGTGGTGGCGCATGTGGCCCAGGTGCTCAGTCGGCATGGTGTCAATATCGCGTTCATGCGGCTTTATCGGGATTTTAAGGGCGGCACCGGGTACCTGATCGTCGAATCGGACGAAAGCATTCCAGACTATTTTCTGGAGGAAATACGGGAAAATGAACTGGTGCACGAGATTACGCTGATCCAGATCTGAGGCGGAACGGGCAGCGGCCAGGCCTGTAACGGTTGAAGTATTAGCGGGTGGAAATGACAGCGGGTGGAATGGCAACGGCGGCAACGGCGGTGGCGGAAATGACGGCGGCGGTGGCGCGACATTGGCGGAAACAGCGGCAGCAGGAATGGCGGCGGTCGGAATAGCAGTGGCTGAAACAGCAGCGGTTGGACCGGAGCGGCTGAAATATCGGCGGCCGGAAATGGCAGCAGATGGAATGGCAATAGTCGGAATGGAGACGGCAGCGGTCGGACCGGCAGTGGGCGCAGCGGCAGCCGCTGAAATTGCGGTGGTCGGATCGGCTGTGGCGGAAGTGGCGGCCACCGGAATACGGAAGGGCGAAAGATAGCGGCATGAGCATGGATTTTACCGACGGAAAAGAACTGGACCGTCTGTGCCGGGAACATGGAATGGCAATATCGGCGGTGATGCTTGCACGGGAAACGGAACTGGGGGAACGCGGAGAGCGGGAGATACGGGAAAAGCTGGCCCGTTCGCTTGCAATTATGGAGAAGTCGGTCCGTGAATCGCTCCGAAAGCCGAAAAAGTCTCTGAGCGGTCTGATCGGCGGGGAGGCCCGGAAGGTCTGGCTCGAGGGTCTGACGGACGAAGCGGACGGGCCGGGGCCGTCCTTCCCGGGAGCGAAGTCCCCGGAGGAGGGTAGCGGAATCGCGTCGCTGTGCGGACCGGTTATGACCCGGGCAATCGCCTATTCGATGGCGGTATCGGAGGAAAACGCGGCCATGGGTCTCATTGTGGCGGCGCCTACGGCGGGATCCGCCGGTGTGCTTCCGGGCGCGCTTCTGGCGCTGGCGGAGTTTCGCGGCTGGTCAGAGGAAAAGAAAACAGACGCCCTGCTCAACGCGGCGGCTATCGGATATCTGCTGATGCGGAACGCTTCGGTGTCCGGGGCGGAAGCGGGGTGTCAGGCGGAGGTTGGCGCGGCGGCGGCAATGACGGCCAGCGCCGTGACGGAACTGATGGGCGGCACGCCGGAAATGTGTTTCCAGGCGGCCAGTCTGGCACTCTCGAATCTGCTGGGCCTGGTCTGCGACCCGATTGCCGGACTGGTGGAGGTGCCGTGCCAGAGCCGGAACGCGATCGGCGTGGCGAACGCGCTGGTCTGCGCTCAGCTGGCGCTGTCGGGAGTTACGCATCCGGTGCCTTTCGATGAGATGGCGGAAGCGATGTGCCGTGTCGGACGGTCGCTGCCTTATGAACTGCGGGAGTCCGCAAAGGGCGGCTGCGCGGATACGCCCGCGGGCCGGCGCTGCGCGGCCAGGTGCGCCGGTCGGAAAGAGACGGCCTTGTGAGGCGGTC
>CAZPGD010000208.1:0-3657 GCA_964585865.1 uncultured Hungatella sp.
AGAATGGATTTCGGAATGGACGGCGGGTCACAAAGTCATTCATCCACCGGCATGAAAACATGCCGTGGATTCAGACTTTTGACCCTGGCATCATCAAATGTAATAGTTGCTGAAAAAACAGGTTTTATCGAAAAAAGCGAAAGGAAAGGATGAAAAATGAACCGGTTAGCGATTTTTCTGGCAGACGGATTTGAAGAGATTGAGGGTTTGACGGTGGTGGATATCTGCCGCCGGGCCGGCCTGGATATTGCCATGGTCTCCATCGGGGAGACGCTCACGGTGAATGGTTCCCACGGTATCCGGGTGACGGCGGATAAACTCTTGCCGGAAGTGGATTTTGACTCCACGGAAATGCTGATACTGCCGGGCGGCAAACTCGGGACCGCCAATCTGGAAGCCTGCGCTCCCCTGATGGAGCGGGTCGACGACTTTTACGCCCGTGGCAAATATATCGCGGCGATCTGCGCCGCGCCTTCTATCCTCGCCTATCGCGGCATCCTGGACGGACGGCGCGCCTGCTGCCATCCCGATTTCGAGCCGCACCTGACAAAAGCGGAGGTGGTTCGTGAGCCGGCGGTCCTGTCCGGCCATGTGATCACCGGCCGGGGGATGGGCTGTTCGGTCCCCTTTGGCCTGGCCATCGCCGCCGTCTGCTGCGGGCGGGAAAAGGCGGACGCGATCGCGGAACAGATTGTCTATCCGTCATTCTGATTCGGAAGGGGGAACCGGTCAATGGCCGCTTTTGACAAGATTTGCTGCGGCTTCCCGCAGCTGGACGAAGTTTTGGATCACATCCGTCTGGGGGACAACGTAGTCTGGCAGATTTCGGATATGAAGGAATTCCGCATGGTGGCGGAGCCGTTCGTACGGCAGGCAGTGCGGGACGGCCGTTCGGTGACTTACATCCGCTTTGCCCAGCACGAACCGGTACTGACCGATCCGGACGGCGTCAATATCCGGCAGTTCAATCCGGATAAGGGCTTCGAAGCGTTCACGGTGGCGATCCACGACGAGATCACACGGCAGGGCCGGGACGCGTTCTATGTGTTCGACTGCCTGTCGGAACTGCAGTCGGTCTGGTACACGGACCTGATGATGGGAAATTTCTTCCGCGTAACCTGTCCATACCTGTTCGAACTGGATACCGTGGCCTATTTCCCGCTGATGCGCGGCCGCCATTCGTTCGACGCGGTGGCCAGGATCCGCGATACCACCCAGCTGCTTTTGGATGTATCGTCCGGCGGCGATTATGTCTATTTTCATCCGCTGAAAGTCTGGAACCGCTATTCGGACCGGATGTTCCTTCCCCATTGCTATAACCGGAAGACCGGACGGCTTTCCACCGTGGAGGACGGCGTGGGAATGAGCCGCTATTATCAGGCGCTGCAGCGAACCTCCGCGGGCAGTCCGGATCAGAATTACGACAGCTACGACCGTTTCTTCAGCGCGGCGAAACTGGAGTATATGCAGGGACGGTTCCGGCCGGAAACCGAGGAGCAGATTATTGACAGTACGATGACGAAAGACGCGCGGATGAAAAAACTGGTAAAACAGTATTTCCGGACGGAGGATTATTTCACCCTGCGGGACCGGATGATCGGCAGCGGCGCCATCGGGGGTAAGGCATGCGGGATGCTTCTGGCGCGGCGGATCGCGGAGACGGAACTGCCGGAATACGCGCGGTACAGTGAGCCGCACGATTCATTCTACATCGGATCGGACGTTTTTTATACCTATATTGTTTCCAATGACTGCTGGCGGCTGCGGATCCGGCAGCGGACCCGGGAGGAGTATTTTTCGGCGGCGGAAGAGCTGCGGCAGCGGCTCCTGACGGGAGCCTTCCCGTCCCGGATCCGGGAACAGTTTCTGAGTATGCTGGAATATTTCGGTCAGAGCCCGATCATTGTCCGTTCGTCCAGTTTCCTGGAGGACGGGTTCGGAAATGCGTTCGCCGGCAAGTATGAATCGGTATTCTGCGTCAACCGGGGAAATCCGGAGGAGCGTCTTGAGGAATTTGAACAGGCGATCCGCACCGTGTACGCCAGCACCATGGATTATTCGGCCCTGGAGTACCGGGTGCAGCGCGGACTGGAGCAGCAGGACGAGCAGATGGCGGTCCTGGTCCAGCGCGTTTCCGGCTCGTATTACGGCCGCTACTATATGCCGGGAGCGGCCGGCGTCGGGTACAGTCACAGCGCCTACAAATGGTACCGGGACATGGACCCGGACGCGGGGATGCTGCGCATTGTCATGGGGCTGGGTACGAAAGCCGTGGACCGGACGGAGGAGGACTATCCGCGCCTGGCGAATCTGGACCGCCCGGCCGTGACGATCTATACCGGCGCCGCGGAGAAGCACCGTTTCTCGCAGCGGAACATCGATGTTCTGGATTGCCGGGAGAATGTCAAAACCGGCGTGCCGCTGGAGCGCCTTCTCCCGGAACTGCCCCTCTGGTACAGGAAAATGGTACTGGAACACGATGACGAGGCGGAGGAGCGCCTGCGCCAGACGGGACAGAACCGGCAGGTGTGGTTCGTCAGCTGCCAGAAACTGCTGGAGAATGAGAGATTTACCGGATTGATGCAGAAGATTTTGAAAACATTGGAACGGGTCTACGAGAATCCGGTTGATATCGAATATACGGTTAATATGGACGCGGACGGTGAATTTGTGGTGAATCTTTTGCAGTGCCGGCCCCTGTACCGGGGGCGGGAAGGTGAGCGGGTGGATATCGGCAGCCTGAAGCTTAAGGAGACGTATTTTGATATCCGCGATTCGTCCATGGGACCGTCCGGCAGCAGGCCGGTTGACGTCGTGGTCTGGATCGATCCGGTGAAATACTATCGGTTCCCCTATAACCGGAAGTACGAAGTCGCCGCCGCGGTGGGGCGGATCAACCGGTATTACCGGACGGAAGGCACAGGCAGCCCGGAAGCGGACGCGGGAAAGCGGAAGGCGGGGGAAGAAAGCCGCACCGGCGCCCGTCCCGCCTCTCCTCGGCAGCTTCTTCTTATGACGCCGGGGCGCATCGGCACCTCGTCGCCGGAACTGGGCGTACCGGTGATCTTCGGCGATATTTCCAATTTCTCGATCATCTGCGAAGTGAGCGACAACCGCGCCGGCTACATGCCGGAACTGAGTTACGGAAGCCATATGTTCCAGGATCTGGTGGAGGCGGAGATCATCTATGGCGCGATCTGGAATAACGAAAAGACGCTGTCCTACCATCCGGAACAGATGGAGCGGTACGAGGATATTTTTTTGAAGATTTGCCCGGACATGGAGGACCTGGCCGGGATGGTCCGGGTGTGGGAGCCGGACGGGTATTGCTGCTGGCTGGACGCGGTGTCGGGGCGGGCGGTCTGCGGGAAGAGTGTGTAGAGCGGGAATCATCTGCCGCCGGACCGGATAGGCAACCGGAATAAAACTCAATCCGCCGGGCAAAGAGGCCGCGCCGCAGGAACAAAAGCCGATCGATCCGTTCATTTATTTGTCATACCTCTGCCGCTTTTTGATATTATATCTTTTCTTAAGTTCCGCAACTTTTAGATTGCTTATTGTTGCGGTTACATCTCCAACCGCCAAGAAACCTGTATTCTTCGGTGATTCGAGCACAACTTCCGGATTTTTAACTCCGTATGAATACCACCAAAAGCC
>CAZPGD010000209.1:0-3651 GCA_964585865.1 uncultured Hungatella sp.
ACATGCCTGGGCGGGGCGATCCGCGACCCGCTGTCCGGACGCACGTATGTGTACCAGGCCATGCGCGTGACGGGCGCGGCGGACCCGGCCCGGCCGATCGCGGAGACGCTGAAGGGCAAGCTGCCGCAGAGGAAGCTGGTTAACGGGGCGGCCGACGGGTACAGTTCCTACGGCAATCAGATCGGGCTGGCGACCGGTTACGTGAAGGAGATCTACCATCCGGATTACGCGGCGAAGCGCATGGAGATCGGCGCGGTTATGGGCGCCGCCCCGAGGAAGCAGGTGAAGCGCCTGGCCCCGGCTCCCGGCGACGTCGTCGTGCTGCTGGGCGGACGGACGGGCCGCGACGGGATCGGCGGGGCGACGGGATCCTCGAAAGCGCACACGGAGACGTCGATCGAGGTTTGCGGCGCGGAGGTGCAGAAGGGCAACGCGCCCACGGAGCGGAAGATCCAGCGGCTGTTCCGGAGACCGGAAGTCTCGGGCATAATAAAGAAGTGCAATGATTTCGGAGCGGGCGGCGTGGCGGTGGCAATCGGCGAACTGGCCGCGGGTCTGGAAATCGATCTGGATAAGGTGCCGAAGAAGTATGCCGGTCTGGACGGCACGGAGATCGCGATTTCGGAGTCGCAGGAGCGCATGGCCGTGGTCCTCGATCCGGCGGACGCGGAGTGTTTTCTGGAATACGCGGCGGAGGAGAATCTGGAGGCGGTTCCGGTTGCCGCCGTGACGAAGGAGCCGCGGCTCAGGATGAGTTGGAGAGGAAAGACCATTGTCGATATCAGCCGCGCGTTTCTGGATACCAACGGCGCGCGCCAGGAAGCGTCCGTCGTCCTGCGCACGCCCAAAGCGGAAGGGAACCCGTTTGCGGCCGCGAAAGCAGGCGCGGGCGCGCCGGACGAAGGTTCCGGAATTCCCGGCGTACGTGATACGGAAGCGATCCGCCGCAGATGGCTGGACGTTCTGGCGGATCTGAATGTCTGCTCCCAGAAGGGAATGACGGAACGGTTTGACGGCTCGATTGGGGCGGGCTCCGTCCTGATGCCTTACGGCGGAAAGTACCAGATGACGGAAACGCAGTGCATGGCGGCGAAGCTGCCGGCGCCGGATGGGGATACGGATACGGCGACGATGATGAGTTACGGTTTTGACCCGTACCTGTCAAGCTGGAGCCCCTTCCACGGCGCCGTTTACGCGGTGACGTCCTCGGTGGCGAAAATCGTGGCGGCGGGCGGGGACATGAGAAGCATCCGCTTTACCTTCCAGGAATATTTTCAGAGAATGACGGACGACGCGGAGGGCTGGGGCGTGCCGTTTTCCGCTCTTCTGGGCGCATACGGCGCGCAGATGGGCTTCGGCCTGCCGGCGATCGGCGGCAAGGACAGCATGTCGGGCACGTTCCGCGACGAGCGGCACGGCGAACTCCACGTGCCGCCGACGCTTGTGTCGTTCGCGGCGGATGTGGCAGGCGCGCGGGAGATCATTTCTCCGGAGTTTAAGCGCGCGGGGAGCAAAATCATCGAGTTTCGCGCCGAACGGGACGGCTTTGACCTGCCGGTTTATGCCCAAGTCACGGACGGCTACCGCAGGCTGCACGAGGACATCCTGGCGGGACGGATCCTTTCCGCCTACGCGGTGGAGGGCCACGGTCTGGCGGAAGCCGTCAGCAAGATGGCGTTCGGCAATCTTCTGGGGGTGAAGGTGGAAGGCGGCGTCGATCCGCGTGAGTTCTTCGCTCCCGGCTGGGGCAATATCGTCGCCGAGGTGCCGGAGGGCCTGACCGGCAGCCTGGCGGTCCCTTACCGGGTGATCGGCGAGGTGACGGATTCGGGCGCGCTGGAATACGGGGATGTGTCGATCCCTCTGAAAGAGGCGCTTGCCGCGTGGACGGGCACGCTGGAGAGCGTGTTCCCGACCCGGACCGGCGCGGAGCGGAAAAAGCTGCCCGACCGGATTTACCGCGGGGGGAGCGTTTATGTGTGCAGGCACAAAACGGCGCGGCCGCGCGTGTTTATCCCCGTGTTCCCGGGGACGAACTGTGAGTATGACAGCGCGAGAGCGTTTGCCCGGGCGGGTGCGGAGGTGAGGACGGCGGTCTTTAGGAACCTGTGCGCCTCGGATATCCGGGAATCGGCGGACGCGTTTCGGCGCGAGATCGCGAAAGCGCAGATCGTCATGTTCCCCGGCGGTTTCTCGGCGGGCGACGAGCCGGACGGTTCCGCGAAGTTTTTTGCCGCGGCGTTCCGCAGCACGGGGATCAAAGAGGAAATCGAGAAACTGCTGAACGAGCGGGACGGCCTGATGCTGGGCATCTGCAACGGGTTCCAGGCGCTGATTAAGCTGGGGCTTGTCCCGGAGGGCCGCATCGTGGAACAGCGGGCGGATTCGCCGACGCTGACGATGAATACGATTGGCCGCCATGTGTCGAAAATGGTCTATACAAAGGTGGTCACGGACCGGTCGCCGTGGCTGGCGCTGGCGGAAACGGGAGGCGTTTACTGCAATCCGGCTTCCCACGGGGAGGGCCGTTTTGTGGCGAGCGACGAGTGGCTGAAGAGGCTGTTTGAGAACGGGCAGGTGGCGACCCGGTACGTGGACGATACGGGCGCGCCCACGATGGATGAATTCTGGAACCCGAACGGTTCGTATATGGCGATCGAGGGAATTATAAGTCCCGACGGGCGCGTCCTGGGTAAGATGGCACATTCCGAGCGCCGGGGCGAGAATGTGGCGAAGAATATCCGCGGCGAGCAGGATATGAGGATTTTTGAGGCGGGAGTGAATTATTTCTCCTGAATATTTTGCGGAGGGGTCGGAAAATGAAAAAGATTCTGGTCGTAATCGACATGCAGAAGGATTTTATCGACGGAAGTCTGGGCACGGCGGAGGCGCGGGCCATCGTCGGAAAAGTCGCCGCCGCGATCAGGGAATTTGAGGGGACGGTTCTTTATACCATGGACACCCATTCCGATCATTATCCGGATACGCTGGAAGGGAAGAAGCTGCCCGTCCCGCACTGCATTAAGGGGACGGAAGGCTGGCAGGTGCAGCCAGAAATCCGGGAAGCTTTGCGGGAGAAGGGCGCCAGGTGTTTTGAGAAGCCGACGTTCGGCTCTTTCGCTCTGGCGGAATACGCCGCCTCGCTGATTGAGGACGAAACGTCCGCGGAAATCACCGTGATGGGACTCTGTACGGATATCTGCGTGGCGTCCAACGCGATCCTTCTGCGGACCAAACTGCCGAATACCGTTATCAAAGTGAAGGCGGACTGCTGCGCCGGCGTGACGCCGCAGTCCCATGAAGCGGCGCTGGCTACCCTGGCCATGTGCCAGATGGATATCTGCTGAGCTGCCCGCTGGCGGCAGGCCGCACCGCGGATAGCCGGCGGGTCCGCGGGCCGGGCAAACGCTTTCCGGCGGAGCCGACAAAATGTCCGTGCCTCCGCCGGTGGCAGGCCCGCGGACCGGGCAGCAGCCTTCCGGTCGGGCCTGCGGGCCGGGCAAACGCTTTCCGGGAGGAGCTGACAAAATGTCCGCGCCGCCACAGGCGGCGGGCCGTACTGCGGATAGCCGGCGGGTCCGCGGGCCGGGCAAACGTTTCCGGCGGAGCCGACAAAATGTCCGCGCCGCCGCTGGCGGCAGGCCCGCGGAT
>CAZPGD010000210.1:0-3636 GCA_964585865.1 uncultured Hungatella sp.
CGGGTCGTAAAGTCTCTCATCCACCGGCATGTAAACATGCCGTGGATTCCGACTTTTGCCCCTGGCATCATCATATATCATTTTTCCCTCAACTTCAATAGTGATTCACCCTGTCCCCGCCGTCTGAACGGTTCAAAGGAAATCCGGCCCGCGGAAAACCCGTTTGGCGTTGCCCCGCTCCAGCCGGGTATGGCAGCGCCAGGCGCTGTTTTTCTCCCCCGCTTTCCGCTGCAGGTTCTCCTCCTTCACAAGCCGCTCCAGCCGCGCCACGGCTTTCTGCTTGTTCGCGTACTGACTGCGCTCCTCGGTGCAGACGACCGCCTGTCCGGTAGGAAGGTAAATGGCACGGACGCCGCTCTCCACCTTGTTCACATTCTGGCCGCCCTTGCCGCCCGAGCGGAAGGTTTCAAACACCACCTGCTCCGGATCAAATTTCTCCGCGGCCGAGACCGGGCAAACGCTGAAATCCAAAAACCAGTTTTTCCGCCGGTGGCCGGGACGGTAGGGACTCTGGCAGACCCACTGGACCGACCCGACATAGTCCGACAGGTCGTCCTCCGAATAGAAACGGACCGAACGGAAAGTCCCCTCGTAATATCCGGGCGAGGTATCCAGCACGCTCACCTGATAATGGTCCCGCAGATAGGCCAGAAACTTTGACACGCCCAGCTCGCATTCCGCCGGCCCCTGCCCGGAACTGATCTGATAAATCATCTGGCGCTCCATTCCGCCGCCGCATCCCCGGCGGCACAAATCGTCATGGAAAATTTTCCCCTCACTCTTCTCCCGCCTTGAAGTTATAGAGGGGCGTCCAACGCTCCAATACATCCGCGGTGGGAGCGATCTGCGCGAGAATCTCCTCCGCCGGCTTGTAGGCCATGGGACATTCGTCCAGAGTATCCCGGCTGACGGAAGTGGTATAGACCCCCTGCATCTCCTTTTTATACCGCGACAAGGTAAAGGACTGCCTGGCCTCCGCCCGGCTCATGAGCCGCCCGGCCCCGTGGGGCGCAGAGCGGTTCCATTCCTCATTTCCCCTGCCCAGACAGAGGAGGCACCCGTCCCGCATATTCATGGGAATCAGGAGCCGTTCTCCCGCTTTCGCGGACACGGCCCCTTTCCGCAGGATCCGTTCCTCCGGATCGATGTAGTTATGCACGCTGCTGAAATGTTCCGCGACGTCCCATTTCATCCCGCGGACAATCTCATCCGCGATGGCCCGGCGGTTCAGATCGGCAAAATTCTGCGTGACCGCCATATCGTGGAGATAATTTTCCAGCAGTTCGCCCTCGGCCCATGCCAGCTCATAGGGCGTCCCCGCCGGGCACTGACGGAAAGCGGCATCCTGATAGTACCGGGCCACTTCCAGCCCCAGCCGGCGGCTCCCGGAGTGAATAATCAGCCACAGGCTCCCGTCCTCCCCCTTGTCCAGTTCAATGAAATGGTTCCCGCCGCCCAGCGTCCCGACGCTGCAAAGTGCCTTGTCCGCCTGGACATGCCGGGCGCAATACAGCGTATCCAATTCCGCCTGTTCCGCGAACCGGTGGGGCTTCTGACGGACGGCGCGGCCGGCGGGGACATTTTCACGGACAATCCTGTCCAGTTTCTGCATCTCGGGGCGCTTGCCGGTAACGCGCAGCGCCTCCATCCCGCAGCCGATATCCACCCCCACAAGCCCGGGGGCAACTTTGTCCGTAACCGTCATGGTGGTGCCCACCGCGCAGCCTTTTCCCGCGTGTACGTCCGGCATGATACGGATCCGGCTGCCACGGGAAAGGGGACTGCCGCAGAGCGCGCGGATCAGCCCCTCCGCGCCGGGATCCAGACGGTCCGCATAGACGACGGCCGTATTGTACTCATTGGTAATGGTAAGCAAATGACTTTCCTTTCTCCCTGCCGGTACCGGCTTCCTCTCCGGAAGCGGATTGACTTAAATGTTTTCGCGCTTCTTGAACCATTCGTAAGCCTGATAATTGTTCATCCTGCACTCCGGGCACGGATTCCTCAGTGTGTGCACCAGTCCCAGCTTGTACGGGCATGTGCCGCAAGGCGGCCGTTTTTTGTTCCGCGGAGTTTCTTTTTCCATAATTTTCACCATCCTTTACTTTATGCCCCGCCCCGTTGTTTTTCCATGTAGACAGATAACGCTGCCCCTCTCTGCAAATCAGACAGCAAACTTTTCTTTATTCCGTAATTATGCGCGATTATACCGGCTTTGCGCTCATCAATGCCATGCTTTTCATAAAAATCCGCGACTTCCTTTTCGTCAGGCGTCGCTGACAAATCAAGCGCCCGCACGTTTTTTACAAAACGAAGCATCTTTTCCTCCGTTTTAGCAATTCCGGTTATTTCCGTACCCGGCAGGCTCGCCCGCGTTCCCCGGTAAATATCCCGGAAAAACATGGAATTTCCCGAATCATAAATCGGCGCCGCCGACAGGATTTCCATGGAACCCGAATCCCTTAACAGGCCGAAATTAAGATAATGGCGGTCCGTGTTCGTTATGAGGAAATCCGTTAACGTCTGGTAGTCCAGAAAATTCCGGACCGATTCTTCGGAAAGGCCGCAGGAAACACAAACCGAAATATAATGCTCGTATTCGGAAACGGAATTCTCTCTTTTTGCCGAATTCGCAACTTCATAAGCAGAAATCAGTTCCCGCTTTTCCGATGTAAAGGCCGCGCAGACACTGCCTGTTTTTCCCTTTTCCTCATCATAAAAACGCTGATATTCCGTATAAGCGGACATACCCTGGCGCCGGTGGATTTCACAGGCAAACAACTCGTTAGCGCTCTGCTGGCCGTCATGCGTTTCGTCTTCCTTAAAAAGGTACCAGTTTCCGCCGCGGTATTTCCAATACGCGACCGATGACGCGTTCAACGACGCGTTGGGGTTCTTTGTAAATACCGTCTCCTCCGGATGCGCGGTATTTTCACTCCTAAACCGGATCCGGCCGTCGTGCCGGTCAAACAGATTAACGGTTTCCCACGTTAAATTCACCGCATTCAGCGGGCAGATCCAATACGTATCCGTTAACGACAGCCCAAGGTTTTTCATGAGAAATAATTCGGACGTACCGCATTTTTCCCTTTCCAGGATATCCTGCAGATCCGCCCGGCTCTTCGGCATTCCCCGCATTTTCCACCATTTTTTCATGTCGCGTTCCGACGCTTTTCCCAGATACGGCATAAGCGCGCCGTTTAATACCTTTACGCGCAATATTTCCCCCGTCTCTTCGTGCAGCTGCAAAACGGCCGCTTCGTCATTTTTGTGTTTTAGAACGAACGCAAGCACCCCATTCTTCCTCCGCCAAACGATTCTCAATATAGTCGTCAACCGCCCACGACGCCGCGCAGTGGTATATTTTCTCATAAGCCGGCCGGCCGTCGTCGATATCCGGCCCGGCCGTCACACACGGGCGCCCGTCATAGCGGAAATGCAGTTCATACTTTCCCTTCTCTTCGTTCCACCGCCACATAAAATTGATATTGCGGCCTTCGGATGTGTACGTCTTGCCATCCATGAAATGTACCGTGCCGTTTCCCATTTTGCTGCCCCTGTTTCCCGCCCTTTTTCGTGCTCCCGCTTTCTTCTGTCCCTGCCTTATTCCCGTGCTCCAGTTTCCTTTTCCTGCCC
>CAZPGD010000211.1:0-1103 GCA_964585865.1 uncultured Hungatella sp.
GTCAAACGCCGATTGACGCAAGCGTCATCGGCGCTTTCCTCGTTATTGTACCATAAAAAAGAACAAAGCCGGAAGCACGGAACGGGGAAACGTCTCTCCCCCGCTCAAACCAACGGAAAACCGCTGCAAGAAAAATTCGCCGACATATCCCGCAAAAATCCCCCCGGAAAAAGCGCCGTCTCCGGGCAGAGTCCGCAGGCGGCGCTTGACATTCTTGAAATACCGTTCCCGTTTCGGCTCAGCTGTCCGAATCCTCCAGGCTGGCCGCCCTCGCCTCGACTTCCTTCTTCTGGATATCGCCGGGGGCCTGCTCATAGCGGCTGAACTCATATTGGAACAGGCCGATGCCGCCGGTCATGGAACGGAGATCCGTATTGTAACCGAACATCTCCGACATCGGCACGTCGGCCTCAATGATCTGCTTGCCGTGATGATCGGACGTCATGCCCAGCACGCGGCCGCGGCGGCGGTTCAGATCGCCCATGATATCGCCGGTAAATTTATCCGGAACGGTCACTTTCACCGAGGCGATCGGCTCCAGAAGAACCGGGTTCGCCTCCATAAACGCCTTCTTGAACGCCAGGCTGGCCGCCATCTTAAAGGCCATTTCGGACGAGTCCACGGGATGATAGGAACCGTCCAGCAGGACCGCCTTCAACCCCACGACCGGATACCCAGCCAGCGGCCCCTTGAGGACACATTCCTGGATGCCCTTTTCAACCGCCGGGAAATAGTTCCGCGGAACGGCGCCGCCGAATACCTGCTCCTCAAATACATAGGGCGTCTCCAGATCGCCGGACGGCTCAAACGACATCTTCACGTCGCCGTACTGGCCGTGGCCGCCGGTCTGCTTCTTATACTTGCCCTGGGCCTCCACTTTCTTGCGCAGCGTCTCGCGGAACGCTACCTTGGGCTTGGACAGTTCCACTTCCACCTTGTAGCGGCTCTGCAGCTTGCTGACCGCGACCTCCAGCTGCTGGTCGCCGATCCCGTAGAGCAATGTCTGGCGGTTCTCCTTGTCGCCCACCATCTTCAGCGTCCTGTCCTCTTCCATCAGCTTGGCGAGAGCGCTGGCCACCTTGTCGTCGTCGCCCTTGGTCTTC
>CAZPGD010000211.1:1113-3614 GCA_964585865.1 uncultured Hungatella sp.
GACGTTCAGCTTCGCCACCGCGCCGATATCGCCGGCGTGCAGCTCCGGAAGTTCGATCTGCTCCTTGCCCCGCAGCGTATAGACCTTGCCGATCCTTTCCTCCGTCTCCTTGCTCACATTATAGGAAGCCGTATCCGGTTTCAGCGTGCCGGTGCATACCTTGATCAGCGAATATTTGCCGATAAAGGGGTCCACAATGGTCTTGAACACCCGCATGGACAGGGACACGTCGTCATTGTACTTGGCCACGAAGCGCTCGCCGGTGGACACGTCTACGCCCACGCACTCAAAATGATCCGGCGACGGAAAGTATTTGTCCACCGCGTCCAGAAGCATTTTCGCGCCCTGCGCGTTGATCCCGCTGCCCAGCATGACGGGAACAATGCTGCCGCTGATGACATTCTCCCGCAGAGCGGAGGAAATCTCCTCGTACGTGAACTCCTCGCCGGAAAAATACCGCTCCATGAACTCCTCGTTCGTCTCCGCCACGGCCTCCATCAGGGCCTCGCGGTAGATCCCCAGGTTCTTCTCGCAGTACTCCGGGATCGGACATTCCTCATAATCGCTCAGCGTGGTGAACTTCCTGCCGCCCATCTTCACGACGTTCACAAAGCCGACAAACTTCTCATTCTCCCGGATGGGCATATGGAAAGGCGCGATCCTGCGCCCGAACTGCGTCTCCATCTTCATGACCAGCTCGCGGTAGCTGGCATGGTCGTCGTCCATATTGGTCACAAAAATAATCCTCGGCAGGTTATACTTCTCGCACATCTCCCAGGCTTTCTCGGTCCCGACCTCGATGCCGGCCTTGCCGTTGACCACGATCACGGCCGCGTCCGCCACGCTGATCGCTTCCTCGACCTCGCCCACGAAATCGAAATACCCGGGGGTATCCAGAAAATTGATCTTGACCGGCCCGTTTTCCCCCTTGTACTCGATGGGAACCAAAGATGTGGAAATGGAGAACTGTCTCTTGATTTCTTCCTTATCGTAATCGCTGATCGTCGTTCCGTCCGCTATGCTGCCCATACGCTTGGTGACCCCGGCTACCAGCGCCATCGCCTCTACCAGCGTCGTCTTGCCCGCGCCGCCGTGACCCAGCACTGCCACATTGCGGATCTGTTTGGTTCCATATACATTCATACGCGTTCCTCCTATACGAAAATAAGCCTTTAGGGACATTTTACTAAAGGTTGGGGAATTTTACAAGTGAATTGTCGCAAATAGAAAAATATTTTTCGTTCCCCGCCGCTTCCCTTGCATTCCCGCCGCGTTCGGAATAATGGAAGAAACGGCACAAGCAGGAGGGAATTACGTGAAAGTTGTGATTTGGGCCGGCGGCCTGGGGTCCCGCATCAGCGAGGAAAGCCATCTGGTACCGAAACCGATGATCGAGATCGGCGGCAAGCCGATCCTCTGGCACATCATGAAAATTTATTCCCATTACGGGTATAATGATTTTATCATCTGCCTGGGCTACAAGCAGGAGGTTATCAAGCAATTTTTCGCCAATTATGTCGCCAACAACTACGACGTGACCTTCGACATGAAAAATAACCGGACCGTCATCCACGAGCAGACCGTGGATCCCTGGACCGTTACCCTGGTCAACACGGGGCTTATGACCGGCACCGCCGGCCGTCTGAAGCGGGTGCGGCGGTACATAGGCGATGAAACCTTTATGGTGACATACGGGGACGCGGTCGCGGACGTGGATATCCCGGCCCTGGAGCGGTACCACAGAAGCCACGGGAAAATGGCGACGATCACCACCACCACGCTGGCGCAGACGAAGGGCGTTCTGAATGTGGACCACCGGGGAAATGTCCTGGCCTTCCGCGAAAAGAATGTCGAGGACGCCGCGCTGATCAACGCCGGTTTTATGGTGATGGAGCCGGCAGTCTTCGATTATATCCATGACGACGCGCTGATGGATTACGACCTGCTGCGGCAGCTGGCGGAGCTCGGGGAAGTGAAAGCCTACGCCCACACGGGTTTCTGGCAGTGCATGGATACCCAGCGCGAGAAAAAGAAGCTGGACGAGATGTGCCGCCGCGGCGATATGCCCTGGAAGGTGTGGTGAACGGCTTTATTTCGCGCGGCGGCGACAGACAAACGAAAAAGGAAAAGCCCGGCAAACACCGGGCTTTGTCAATCTTTTCAGAGCTGGCGACGGGACTCGGACCCGTGACCTCCTCACTACCAATGAGGTGCGCTACCGCCTGTGCCACGCCAGCGTCCTTACGGCTTCTCTCGTAAGCCGTATGCTATCTTACCATGAGTTTTGGGGTTTGTCAACCGATGATTTTGAAAATCGCTCATTGCAGCGCGGCCGCGCACCCCTCCGCTCTTCTATTTTCTTCTTGCCAAACCGGGAAGAATCCGTTATAATGAATCCACTGTTATTTTTCGGAAATCTCGGGTTTTCGACAGTTAAATAAAAGAAAAATCTCTGCAGGCCGCATAAAGCCTGCATTTTTTTGCCAAATTTCTCTTGACAT
>CAZPGD010000212.1:0-3593 GCA_964585865.1 uncultured Hungatella sp.
AGCGGGTGAAAAAGTTTGACGATTGTTCCGTCATGTCGTGTGAGACAGGGCCGGCGGGGCGGAAATCGGCGCGCGGCGGGTGAAAACGTTTGACGATTGTTCCGTCATGTCGTGTGAGACAGGGCCGGCATGGTGGAAAACGACGCGCAGCGGGTGAAAAAGTTTGACGATTGTTCCGTCATGTCGTGTGAGACAGGGCCGGCAGGGCGGAAACCGGCGCGCGGCAGGCGGGGAAATTTGACGGCGGAGAGGATTTCATGGCAGAAAAGATTTTAACGACGGAATATTCGGAAGAAATGCAGCGGAGTTATGTAAACTACTCGATGAGCGTGATCACCGCCAGGGCGATCCCCGATGTCCGGGACGGCTTAAAACCGGTGCAGCGGCGCGTTCTTTACGATATGAGCGAACTGCGGCTGGACCACGACAAGCCCCACCGCAAATCGGCCCGTATCGTGGGCGATACCATGGGGAAATACCATCCGCACGGCGACAGTTCCATCTATGACACGCTGGTGGTCATGGCGCAGGATTTTAAGAAAGGCATGGCCCTGGTGGACGGGCACGGGAATTTCGGTTCCATCGAGGGGGACGGCGCCGCGGCCATGCGCTATACGGAGGCGCGCCTGCAGAAATTCACGGAGGAAGTGTATCTGAAAGATCTGGATAAGACCGTGGATTTCGTGCCCAATTACGACGAGACGGAAAAGGAGCCGGAGGTGCTTCCGGTGCGCGTCCCGAACCTGCTGGTCAATGGTGCCGAGGGCATTGCCGTGGGCATGAGCACGAGCATTCCGCCGCACAATCTGGGGGAGGTCATCGACGCGGTAAAGGCTTATATCCGCGACCCCGCCATTACGGTGGAGGAATTGCTGCGCTATATGCCGGGACCGGATTTTCCCACGGGCGGCATCATTGCCAATAAAAAGGAGTTGCGGGAAATTTACGAAACCGGCGCGGGGAAAATCCGGCTGCGCGGCCGCGTGGAAGTGGAACTCGGAAGGCGGAAATCGGACCGGGACAAGCTGGTTATCCGTCAGATTCCCTATACGATGGTGGGAGCGGGCATCAATAAATTCCTCACGGACGTGGCGGAACTGGTCGAGTCCAGGAAACTGCCGGACGTGACGGACATTTCCAATCAGTCCAATAAAGAGGGCATCCGCATCGTGCTGGAACTGAAAAAGGACGCGGATGTGGAGAAAATCAAGAACATCCTCTTCAAAAAGACGAAGCTCGAGGACACGTTCGGCGTCAATATGCTGGCCATCGTGAACGGGCGGCCGGAGACGCTGAACCTAAAGGGGATCCTGAAGCATTATCTGGATTTCCAGTACAAAAACAATACCCGCAAATATCAGGTGCTTCTGGAGCGGGAGCAGGCCAGGAAGGAAGTCCAGGAGGGACTGATCGCGGCCTGCGACGCCATTGACGTGATCATTGCCGTGCTGCGCGGCGCCAGGAATCTGAAAGACGCCAAAGCCTGCCTGATGACGGGGGACACATCGAAAATCCGCTTCCGTTCGCCGGAATTTCAGAAAGACGCCGAAGCGCTCCGTTTTACGGAAAGGCAGGCGACGGCGATCCTGGAAATGCGGCTCTATAAACTGATCGGCCTGGAGATCCTGGCGCTGAAGAAGGAGTACGGGGAGACTCTGAAAAAGATCGGCGAGTATGAAAAAATCCTGGGCAGCAGGAAGGTGATGGATCAGGTGATCCTGGATGATCTGAGCGCGATCCAGGAGGAATTCGCCATGATCCGCATGACGGATCTCGAGGACAGCGCGGAGGCGGTGTATGAGGAGGGGCCCGCCGAGGAGCGGGACGTGGTATTTGTCATGGATCGTTTCGGCTACTGCAAACTCCTGGAACCGGCGGTCTTTGAAAGGAACCGCGAGACGGTTCGCGGGGAGAATTCCTATGTGTTAAGCTGCCGGAGCACGGATCGCGTCTGCCTGTTTACGGACAGTGGGTTCATGCATCAGGTGAAGGCGCAGGATGTTCCGCTCCAGAAGCTGCGGGACAAGGGAACGCCGATCGAGAATATCAGCAAATTTGACGGGAAAAAGGAACGGATCCTCTTTTTGACCGGTATGGACGCGATAACGGGGAAGAACCTGCTTTTCGCGACGGAGCAGGCCCTCGTCAAGCAGGTGCCGGCGGAGGAGTTTGCGACCAATAACCGTTCGGTGGCCGCCACGAAGCTGCAGGACGGGGACCGGCTGGCGGCGGTGCGCACGGCCGCGGCCGGGGACGCGGTGCTCCAGACGGCGAACGGGTATTTCCTGCGGTTCCCCTTAGAGGAGATCCCGGTGATGAAGAAGAATTCCCGCGGCGTCCGCGGGATCCGGCTGGAGAAGGGCGACGTGCTGGCGCGGATCTATCTGACCGGCGAGGAACAGACCGCCGTCTATAAGCAGAAAACGGTCCAGCTGAACCGTTTGAAGACGGCGAAGCGGGACGGCAAGGGAACGAAGGCGCGGGCGTAAGCAGGAAGGAAAGCAGAAATATACAAACAGGAGGGTTTTATTTATGGAAAAGAAGAATGTACCGACACCGCACATCCAGGCTCTGGAAGGCGAGATCGCGGAGACGATACTGCTCCCGGGCGATCCGCTCCGCGCCAAATTTATTGCGGACACATTTCTGACGGATGTGAAACAGTTCAACGGCACCCGCAATATGCTGGGCTTTACCGGTTCCTATAACGGGAAACGGGTGTCCGTCATGGGGACCGGCATGGGCTGCCCGTCCATCGGCATTTATTCTTATGAACTGATCCATTTCTACGGAGTGAAGAACCTGATCCGCGTGGGAACCGCCGGCGCGCTGAGCCCGAAGTGCAAAGTCCGCGATATGGTTTTCGGAATGGGCGCCTGCACCACGTCTAATTACGTGCGGCTCTTCGGTCTGCCGGGAGATTATTCCTGCATCGCCAGTTTTGAGCTGCTGTCGAAAGCGGTGGAAACCGCCAGGACGCTGGGGATTCCCTACCATGTGGGCAATGTCCTCAGTTCCGATATGTTCTACGCGCCGCCTAAGCAGGTGACGGGCGGCATGACATGGGCGGATATGGGCGTGCTGGCGGTAGACATGGAAGCGGCCGCCCTTTACAGTAACGCGGCGGCGGCCGGCGCCAACGCCCTGTGCATCTGCACGATTTCCGATTCGGCAATTACCGGCGAGGTGACGACGGCGGAAGAGCGGCAGAAGACGTTTACCGATATGATGAAGGTCGCTTTGGCCCTGGCCTGACGGGAGACGGCATGTTTGATCCGGATGTGATGCTGTTTTTCGAGGGGAAACCGGAAGCATTGTCCCTGTATGAGGTTTTTGAACGGAAGGTGCGGGAGCGGTTTGCGGGGGAAACGGTGAATATCCGGGTGCAGAAGACCCAGATCACGTTTTCCAACCGCCATGTGTTTGCGTGTGTCTCCATGGCGAAGGTGCGGAAAGCGCGGGAACTGCCGAACGGGTACATCGTCGTGACGTTCGGCTTAAGCTATCAAAAACAGTCTCCGCGGATCGACGTCGCCACGGAGCCGTATCCCCGCCGCTGGACGCATCATGTGCTGATTGAAAAAGCGGAGGAG
>CAZPGD010000213.1:0-3586 GCA_964585865.1 uncultured Hungatella sp.
CGCGAAGTCATCCGCGTGGTGACGCCGGGCACGATCACTTCCGGCCAGGCCCTTGATGAGACGAAAAACAACTATCTGATGGGCGCCGTCTGCGTGGGGGACGTCTACGGCATTTCCATCTGCGACATCACGACGGGCGATTATCTGGTGACGGAAGTGGAAGGGGAGCGGAACCTTCTGGATGAAATTTATAAATTCGCCCCCTCCGAGATCATCTGCAACGAGGCGTTCGTTTTGTCGGGCATCGATCTGGACGAACTGCGGAACCGTTTCCGGACGGCGGTCTCCGTGCTGGAGAACCGGTATTTCGCCGATGAAAGCTGCCGGAAGGTGCTGCGGGAGCATTTTCATGTCCAAAACCTGGACGGACTGGGGCTGGGCGGCTACGACGCGGGGGTGATCGCCGCCGGCGCGGTCATGGAATACCTGTACGAGACGCAGAAAAATTCGCTGGAGCACATCACGTCCATCGTTCCCTATACGACGGGGGAATTCATGGTGCTCGACGCCTCGACCCGGCGCAACCTGGAACTGCTGGAGACGCTGCGCGAAAAGCAGCGGCGCGGGTCCCTTTTATGGGTGCTGGACAAGACGAAAACGGCCATGGGCGCCAGACTGCTGCGCACGCTGATCGAGCAGCCGCTGATCCGGGCGGACGCGATCCGGGAGCGGCAGGAGGCCGTCGAGGAACTGAACCTGAGTTACATTTCCAGAGAAGAAATACGGGAGTATCTGAATCCGGTCTACGATCTGGAGCGCCTGATCGGCCGCATCAGCTGCCGCTCGGCCGGTCCGCGCGACCTGATTTCGTTCAAAAATTCGCTGAAGATGCTTCCCTACATCCGTGATCTGCTGAATGAATTCCACAGTCCGGTGCTTTCGCGCATCCGGGAGGATCTGGACCCGCTTGACGACCTGTTCCTTCTGATCGATTCGGCCATTGAGGAGGATCCGCCGCTGACCGTCCGCGAGGGCGGCATCATTAAAGAAGGCTATAATGAGGAGGCCGACCGCCTGCGCCATGCCGGGACCGAGGGGAAGGACTGGCTGGCCGCCCTGGAGGCGGAGGAGCGGGACAAGACCGGGATCAAGAACCTGCGGATCAAATTTAACAAAGTATTCGGATACTATTTTGAAGTCACCAATTCATTTAAGAGCCAGGTGCCGGACTATTTTATCCGCAAGCAGACGCTGGCGAACGCGGAGCGCTACACGACCGACAGGCTTAAGGAAATGGAAGACGTGATCCTGGGGGCCGAGGATAAGCTGGTTTCCCTGGAATACGATCTCTTCTGCGATGTCCGCGACCGGATCGCGCAGGAAGCCGCGCGGATCCGGCGGACGGCGAAAGCCGTCGCCGGTCTGGATGTGTTCTGTTCGCTGTCGCTGGTGGCGACACGCAACGATTACGTGAAGCCCCGTATCAATGAACGGGGGGTGATCCGCATCAAAAACGGCCGGCACCCGGTGGTGGAGCGGATGCTGAAAGACGAACTGTTTGTGGCGAACGACACGCTCCTGGACAACGGGAAAAACCGCATTTCCATTATTACCGGCCCCAATATGGCGGGCAAATCCACCTATATGCGGCAGACGGCGCTGATCGTTTTGATGGCGCAGATGGGGAGTTTCGTGCCGGCGGAGGAGGCGGATATCGGCATCTGCGACCGGATTTTTACCCGGGTCGGGGCCTCGGACGATCTGGCCTCCGGGCAGAGCACTTTCATGGTGGAAATGACGGAAGTGGCGAACATCCTGCGGAACGCCACCAGAAGCAGCCTGATCATTCTCGACGAGATCGGACGGGGGACCAGCACATTTGACGGGCTCAGCATCGCCTGGGCCGTGGTGGAACACATCAGCAACACGAAGCTTCTGGGAGCGAAAACGCTGTTCGCGACGCATTATCATGAACTGACGGAACTGGAAGGCACGATGGCGGGCGTGAATAATTACTGTATCGCGGTGAAGGAGCAGGGGGACGATATCGTGTTCCTGCGCAAGATCGTGAAGGGCGGGGCGGACAAAAGCTACGGGATCCAGGTGGCCAAGCTGGCCGGCGTGCCGGAGCAGGTGATCGCGCGTGCGAAGGAACTGGTGGAGGAGTTAAGCAGCGCCGATATCGCGACGCGGGCCAGGGAGATCGCGGAGGCCGGGGCCACGGTGTCCGCGAAGGCTCCGCACAGGGCCGTGACGAAACCGGACGAGGTGGATCTGAACCAGTTGACGATGCCCGATACGGTAAAGAGCGAGGATATCGTAAAGGAACTGGAAGAGATCCGGATCGAGGAAATCACGCCTATTGAGGCGCTGAATATTCTCAGCCGCCTGCAGAG
Organism: uncultured Hungatella sp.; assembly: GCA_964585865.1. Lineage (GTDB taxonomy): Bacteria > Bacillota > Clostridia > Lachnospirales > Lachnospiraceae > UBA3402. The sequence continues at coordinate 2,337 of CAZPGD010000213.1, forward strand.
CAAATGGAAGAACCGGTGGCAGTGAGGAGGGAGAAACGATGCCGCGCATTACGGTTTTGGACCAGAGTACCATCGATAAGATTGCGGCCGGCGAAGTAATCGAACGGCCGGCGTCGGTGGTAAAGGAACTGCTGGAAAACGCGATCGACGCCAGGGCGACGGCGGTCACGGTGGAGATCCGCGACGGCGGGATCTCGCTGATACGGGTGACGGACAACGGATGCGGGATCCCCAAAGACGAGGTGGCGCTGGCGTTTCTGCGGCACTCGACAAGCAAGATCCGCACGGCGGACGATCTCTTCCTCGTGTCGTCCCTCGGTTTCCGCGGAGAGGCGCTTTCGAGCATCGCGGCGGTGTCGCAGGTGGAGGTGATCACGAAGACGGCGGAGCAGTTAAGCGGCGTCCGCTATCAGATTGAGGGCGGGCAGGAACGATCCGTTGAGGAGATCGGCGCGCCCGAGGGGACGACGTTCCTCGTGCGGAACCTGTTTTACAATACGCCGGCCCGGCAGAAATTTCTGAAAACGGCCCAGACGGAAGGCGCGCATGTGGCGGCGCTGGTGGAGAAAATCGCCATGTCCCGGCCGGACATTTCCATCCGCTTCATCCAGAATAATCAGAATAAGCTCCACACATCGGGCAACCACAATCTGAAGGATCTGATCTATACGGTGTTCGGCCGCGAGATCGCGGCAAATCTCCTGCCGGTGGAATATACGCAGGAGATCCTGCAGGTCCGCGGATTCGCCGGAAAGCCGGTGATCGCCAGAAGCAACCGGAATTTTGAAAATTATTACGTCAACGGGCGGTACGTGAAAAGCGCCGTGGTGGCAAAGGCCGTCGAGGAGGCGTACCGGCCGTTTATGATGCAGCATAAATATCCGTTCGTGCTTCTGCACATCCGCGTTGAGCCGGAATACCTGGACGTAAACGTCCATCCGACGAAGATGGAACTGCGGTTTCGGGACGAGGCGCGGATCTATGAAATGATCCTGCAGGCCGTCAGCGGGGCGCTGGGCGGCAGGGAACTGATCCCGCAGGTGGAACTGGAAAAGGAAGCGGATCCCGCCGGCGGGAAGAACGGGCGGAGTGCGGAGCCGCGGCCGGAGCCATTTGAGGTGCGGCGGCGGAGCAGCCTTTACGGCGGAAACGGACGTGCACAGGGAAGCGCCGATGCGCAGAATTCGGGCGGACAAGGGCGGGCAGATACAAGCGTCACCTACGAATATGACGACCGCATCGCGGGAGGG
>CAZPGD010000214.1:0-3549 GCA_964585865.1 uncultured Hungatella sp.
CGCGCAGACACCTCCGCACGATCACGCCCCCGCGGGACATTCCCGCCGTGCCGGCCGCTTCACCGCGTCGGCTCTGCCTGCCCGGTCCGGAACAGTTCGCTCAAAAGGCGGTCCGCCACCTCGTCCTTACTCATCTTCGCAAGCGCCGTCTCGCCTTCCGCCGTAATCAGCGTCACCACGTTGGTGTCGGCGCCGAACCCGGCCCCTTCCACTTTCAGACTGTTGGCCGCCACCATATCCAGGTTCTTTTTTCTCAGCTTTTCCCTGGAATTCTCCAGCAGGTTCTCCGTCTCCATGGAGAACCCGCAGAGCAGCTGCCCCTCCGGCTTATGCTCGCCCAGGTACTGCAGAATATCGTCGGTGCGCTCCAGTTCCAGAATCAGTTCCCCGTCCTTTTTCTTCAGCTTTTCCGCGGCGGTCCGCGCCGGACGGTAATCCGCCACCGCGGCCGCCTTGATAATGGCGTCCTGCTGCCCGCTGACGGCCGTGACCGCCTCGAACATCTGCCTGGCGCTGGTCACGCGAATCAGGCGCACGAACCGCGGGGGCGGGATCTCCGACGGTCCCGTCACCAGCGTCACTTCCGCCCCGCGCCGCGACGCCGCTCTCGCGACGGCGTACCCCATTTTCCCGGTGGAATGATTGGTCAGATAGCGAACCGGATCCAGAGCCTCCCGCGTCGGGCCCGCCGTCACGAGAATCTTTTTCCCCGACAGGTCTTTCGGACAGGCGATCTCCTGCAGAATATAATCCAGAAGCGTCTCGGGCTCCGGCATCTTGCCAACCCCGTCGTCGCCGCAGGCCAAGTGCCCCGACGCCGGGTCAATGATATGGATCCCGTAGGCGGCGCAGCGCTTCAGATTGTCCCGCGTAACCGGATTCTCATACATCTGAGTATTCATGGCGGGCGAAATGTATTTGGGACAGCGGCAGGTTAAAAACGTGGTGGTCAGCATATCGTCCGCCAGTCCGTTGGCGACTTTGGCGATTACGTTGGCCGTGGCCGGGGCCAGCAGAAATATGTCCGCCTGTTTGGCCAGCGCCACGTGCTCCACGCTGAACTCGAAATCCCGGTCAAACGTGTCCGTCAGGCATTTCCTGCCCGTGAGGGTTTCGAACGTCACCGGCGTGATGAACCGCGCCGCGTTTTTTGTCATAATGACACGGACATCGGCGTGCAGTTTTTTCAATGCGCTGGCCAGGTACGCGATCTTATAGGCCGCGATGCTGCCGCTGACGCCCAGCACCACCGTTTTCCCGCTCAACATATACATTCCTCTTCAAAAACACTTTAAAAAATTTTTAAAAATGCTATACTTTACCACAGAAGCGCGGAAGCGCCGGCGTAATCCGCGGCGCCGGGGGCAAAATCCCCGGCCATACACAGCGCACCGCCTGCATCTGCCAAGCGGACAAGTATAACCCGTACAAAACATACGCCGCAAACGCGCACCGCCGCGCGGGGAACCGGCCGCTCCGGCCGGTGCCGGGCACGCGCCATTGGCGCATTGCACCCGCAATCGCCATGTGTTCCCATTATACCACAGGTTTGCCATTCTGAAAAGACGGAAAAGGAACGTCTTGCGGAATAGAAAGGAAAAAGAAAATGATTCTTGCCATTGATATGGGAAATACGAATATCGTGATCGGCGGCATTGACGACGCGCGGACTTATTTTGTGGAACGCGTCACCACGAACCGCGCCAAAACCGACATGGAGTACGCCATCAATCTCAAAAGCATCCTCGAACTGCACGGCGTTTCCCCGTCGGATATCGAGGGCGCCATTCTTTCTTCCGTGGTCCCTCCGCTAAATGACGCCGTCGCTTCCGCCGTTGAGAAAATATGCGGTTTCCGGCCAATGCTGGTCGGCTCCGGCATGAAAACCGGCCTGAATATCCTGATGGACGATCCCAAAAGCGTCGGCAGCGATCTGATCGTGGACGCGGTGGCCGCCCTGCACGGGTACCCCTGCCCGATCATCGTGATTGACATGGGCACCGCCACGACCATGACCGTGATCAATCAGGCGGGCAGCTATATCGGAGGCGTGATCCTGCCGGGCCCGAAGGTTTCCCTGGATTCGCTGAGCGGCAAAACCGCCCAGCTTCCCTACATCAGTCTGGGAACTCCCGGCAAGATCATCGGCAAAAATACCATCGAGTGTATGCGCTCCGGCATCATGTACGGAACCGCCGCCATGATCGACGGCGTGATTGACCGTATGGAAGAGGAAATGGGAACGCCGGCTTCCCTCGTGGCCACGGGCGGGCTCGCGCGCTTCTTCGTGCCGCTTTGCAGGCACACGATCACCTATGAGGATGATCTGCTGCTGAAAGGGCTGCTGATCCTGTACAGAAAGAACGCTCCCTCCGCTAAATGAGGAATTCCTCTATCCGCTGCCAGATTTCCTCCCGGCCCTGTTTCGTCATGGCGGAAAACGGGATCAGCACGTCTTCCGGACCCATGCCGAGACCGCCGCGGATCAGCTTTTCCTGCTTCGGGATCTGGCTGCGGTTGATTTTGTCCAGCTTCGTGGCGATAACAAGCGGACGGAACCCGCCGCGCACGATCCAGTCATACATCATTTTGTCGTTGTCCGACGGTTCGTGGCGGATGTCCGCCAGAAGGAAAACGCATTTCAGCATCCTTGTCTGCTTCAGATACGTCTCGACCATCTTCCCCCAGGTCTGCTTTACGCTGACCGCGATCTTCGTGTAGCCGTAGCCGGGCAGATCCACATAGTAGAAACGGTCGTTTACATGGTAAAAATTGATCGTCTGCGTTTTTCCCGGCTGAGACGAGGTCCTGGCCAGGGATTTACGGTTCATCAGCGCGTTGATCAGCGAGGATTTCCCCACGTTTGATCTGCCCGCGAACGCAAACTCCGGCTGATCGTGCCGCGGCAGGCGGCTGGTCACTCCGCAGACCGTTTCCAGTTCGGCATTCCTGATGATCATACTGTCTGTCCTTTCCCTGTTTCCCGAAAATGCCGCGCGGCAGCCGTTTTTTACCGGGCGCGGACTTATTTTTCATTTTTCCGCGTTCTCCCGCAGCGCCTCCCGAAGCACTTCCTTCATATCCTTCACGTAAAGAATCGAGAGCCCGTCCGTGATCTCCTCAGACAGTTCCTCTATGTCGGGGCGGTTCCTGGCCGGCACCAGCACGCGCCGGATGTGGGCCATTTTCGCCGCCAGAATCTTCTCCTTCAGCCCGCCGACCGGCAGCACCCTTCCCCGCAGGGTGATCTCGCCGGTCATGGCCAGCTTGCAGTCTACCGGCTTATCAATGACGGCGGACAGCATGGCGGTGGCCATGGTAATGCCGGCCGAGGGACCGTCTTTGGGCACGGCTCCCTCCGGAATGTGGATGTGCATGTCGTGTTTGGCAAAATAGTCGTCCTCCACTCCGTAGCCGGGGCACGCGGACCGGACGTAGGTCATGGCGATCTGGGCGGATTCCTTCATCACGTCGCCCATCTGGCCGGTCAGCTTCATTTCGCCCTTCCCCGGCATCACGTTGACTTCAATCTGCAGGGTGTCCCCGCCC
>CAZPGD010000215.1:0-3496 GCA_964585865.1 uncultured Hungatella sp.
GGCACATCACGCTGCCCTGTATCCGCAAGATCTTCGTCGTGCTGTTCATCCTGCAGATCGGGAACGTCCTGGACGCCGGCTTCAACCAGGTTTACGTCTTTATGAATGACCAGGTGGCCATGTCCGGAGAGATCATCGATACGTGGATCTACACGCGGGGCATCGGGAAAATGAATTACAGCCTGAGTACCGCCGTCGGCCTGATGAAATCGGTTATCGGCTGCGTGCTGGTACTGTCCGCCAATAAGCTGGCGAGAAAATGGGAGAGTGCGTTATGGTGAAACGAGAAAAGAATCAGGCTGGCGCAAACCGCCACAAGCCAAAATACAATTTGGTATTCGATACTCTGGTGTACGCGATCGTTTTGTTCGTTTTTCTGGTCACGCTCATTCCCGTTATGTACGTGATCACGGTATCGCTGACGCCCTTTTCGGAGATCACCAAAAACGGAGGATTTATGCTGATCCCCAGAAAAATCGTCGGCGACGCCTACAAAGAGGTCTTGAAGAATAAGGCGCTCATCAGCAGCATCTGGATGACGGTCAAGATCACGGTCGTCGGCACGGCCGCCAATCTGCTGGTGACTCTTATGATGGCCTACCCGCTGAGCCGGAACGGGCTGCCCGGCAAGGGCCTGATCATGAAGATTCTGGTGTTCACGATGGTCTTCAGTGCCGGCACCATCCCGACCTATCTGGTGGTCAAGGCAACGGGGCTTTTGAACCGTTTCGCGGCCTACGTGATCCCCGGCCTGGTCAGTGTCCACAATCTGGTTATCATGAAGGTATTTTTTGAGAACCTGCCGGAAGACGTCTTTGACGCCGCCCGTATCGACGGGTGCAATGAATTTAACGTGATGGTGCGCATCGTCATGCCGATGTCGGTTCCCATCCTGCTGACCATCGGCATGTACTACGCGGTCAGCCACTGGAACACCTACATGGCGGCCGTCCTGTACATCACGGATCAGGATCTGCTGCCGATGCAGGTGATCCTGCGGCGCATCCTGAACGCGGTGACAAACGACGCAGACGCGGATCTGGTGGTTCCCAGCGAGAGTATCCGCATGGCGGCGGTCTGTATCTGCACGCTGCCCATCGTGGTCATTTATCCGTTCATCCAGAAACATTTCGTCAAGGGGACGCTGGCGGGCGCCGTGAAGGGCTGAAATCCGCGGAAAGCGGACCGTCCGGCGGAACGGATTACGGTTTGCGGTATTTAAACGGGATCGTTTAAATATAAATATGAATCAGAAAAGGAGAGAGAGAAAATGAAAAGACAAAAGCAAATAATCGCGCTGTCTGTTACCTTTGCGATGGTATTTGCCCTTCTGGCCGGCTGCGGCGGCTCGGGTTCGAATTCTTCGGAAACGACCGCGGCACAGACGACGACCGCGGCGCAGACGACGACGGCAGCGGCGGAGACAACGGCAGCGGCGGAAACGACGGCTGCCGCGGAGACCAAGGCGGAGGAGACGACGGCGCCTTCGGGTGATCCGATCACCATTACGCTGGGGGTGCAGTCGCTGAACAAGGGCTGGCCGGAGAAGCCGGAGGATGACTTCGCCCATCAGGTGATCCTGGACAAACTCAACATCGATGTTCAGTTTATCCCGATCGACGAGTATTACACGTCTCTGAATGTTCAGCTGACCGGCGGCACCGCTCCGGACTTCTTTGAGGTCAATTACAGGAACATGAAAACGTATGCCGAGCAGGGACTGATCCGCAGCATCCAGGACTGGAAGGATGATCTTGCTCCTACATTTGAGTATGTGGGTCCGGACTTTGATAACTTTACCCTGTATGTGGACGACGAACTGTATGCGCTTCCCAATGCCCACGCGGTGTCGGCCCGCTACTATCTGATCTATGCGCGTCAGGATTTCCTGGATAAGCTTGGCATGGAGACGCCCACGACGGTGGACGAACTCTTTGATTTCTGCCAGGCCGCTTCCTCCCAGAACCTTTCCGGGCAGGGCAGCACGATCGGTCTGGGCGGTTCGAACTGGTACCCCTATGATCTGATCGCCAGCACGTATGGCGTTCATCTGGGCAATTACATCATTCTCAATGACGAAGGCAAAGTGGACAATATGCTGTTCAGCCCCCATATGGAGGACGCCCTTACCGCCGTTAAGCGCTTCAATGACGCCGGCCTGATCGATCCGGACGCGTTCGGCGTGGGCGGGGACCATATGCAGAACGGCATGGTGGCCATCGGCGTGGCCCAGTGGACGGGACTTTCGAAGAAGACCTACACGCATCTTTTAACGGACGTCAACCCCGACGCGTACTGGAGTTACCCGCAGCCGTTAAAGAGCAATATCGGCGACGGCATTGAGCCGTTCGGCATGATTGATTACAACTTCAACAACGGCGCCAAGTTCGTGGCGAACGCGACGACTTCCGATGAGAAGATCGATGCCCTTATAAGACTCGCCAATTATGAGTCTACGGATGAGGGCAAGATGCTTACCTGGATGGGAATCCAGGGCACGCACTGGGATTATGACGCAAATGGTCAGCCGGTCATTCTGGAAGGACAGGAAGGCAAGATCAACTATCTGGCCACCTATCAGCTTATCGGCAGGAATGATCCCGAGTACCTGGCTGCAAAGTTCCCGGAAGCAGCGGAGCCGGTCGCGATCGGGCAGGCGATGCCGCGTGTCACCAAGTATAACGATACGCTGGATCTTCCGGATACGTTCTACTATGACGATATGAATACGTATGTGAACGATCAGCTGCTGGCCTTCGTCAAGGGGGAGCGTCCCATCAGCGAGTACAGGGATTTTGTACAGGAACTGTATGATAACTATGATATGCAGACGCTTCTGGATCTGGCTACGGAGCAATTAACCGAAATGGGGATTGTGAAGTAAGCGGGGATGAATGGAACCGCGGATTGAAGGAAGCGGGGATTGAAGCAACCGCGGATTGAAGGAAGCGGGAATTGAAGCAACCGTGGATTTATGTAAGCGCGGATACGGATCCGCGGATTGGGGGGCCGTCCCCGGCAGTGGTGCCGGGGGCGGTTCCCCTTTTTTCGGGGCGGACGGAAGCTGCGGTGGGCGTTTGGAATCTCCCGGGAGAGAGGCAGGGGGCGGGGGGCGGACGGAAGCTGCGGAGGGCGGTGAAGTCTCCCGGGAGAGAGGCGGGAGGCGGACGGTTCTGTCCGGCCCGCAATAAAAAATACGCGCACATCTGCGTTTCGTGTGCGTAAATTTTTATTTATCCGCTTGTATTTGACGGGCGATTTAGGTAGAATAGTATCGTGGACGGAAGATGGTGCTCCCCTCTGGCAGAAAAGGAGGAGTATCATGAAAACACGATATTTTAAATTTGCCGCGGCTGTCCTGTGCGTGTTGGCTGCAGGCATATGTTACAGCTGCGGCGGAGCGGCCGGACGCGGCGGCGCGGAAGGCCGGACGCTGGTTCTTGGCGAAGGGGCCGGTTCCCCGGGAGAAGAGGAAAACGGAGTGGGAAATGCCGGG
>CAZPGD010000216.1:0-3462 GCA_964585865.1 uncultured Hungatella sp.
CAATCCGTCTGGCACCATTGCGGGAGTGGGAAGCACGGAGCAATCCGTCCGGTACCATTGCGGGAGTGGGAAGCACGGAACAAGCCGTCCGGTACCATTGCGGAAGTGGGAAGCACGGAACAAGCCGTCCGGCACCATTATTGGAGCGTGAAGCATGGAGCATTATGTCCGGTACCGGAATTTATGAGGAGGAATCAGTTATGAAAAGAGGAAGGAAAACGCTGGTAACGCTCGGGATCGCGGCGGTTCTCGCGGCCGCCCCCGTCACGCAGTCCTACGCGCTTTTCGCGGTGGGGAATACACAGAAGCTGGAACCCCGGACGGAAACGGAAGTGGAGTACGCGTTCAAATCCGGAGAGACCGTAATCGCGATGGGGGCCGAAGCGGCCGGTATCCTGAGCGCGCTGGGACAGCCCTCCTCGACCTTTGAAAGGGAAAGCTGCGCCTATCAGGGAAAAGATAAGGTTTATACATACGAGGGATTCGAACTCAGTACGTATCCGGTTGACGGGAAAGACTACGTTTCCTCCGTCTATCTGCTGGACGATACGGCGGCGACGCAGGAGGGGATCAAAATCGGATCCTCCAAAGAGGACGTCCTCAGGGTCTACGGGGACGGGTATGACGCGGAAGAGGCCAAATTCGGCACCTACACCTATACGGACGACGGCGCGCAGCTGAAAGTTTATACCAGGAACGATGTGGTGGACGGGATCGAGTATCTGGTGGTCCCGCAGGACGCGGAGTGAGGCCGGCGGCGGATGAAGAGTGTTCTGGAATATCTGGAGACCGCGGCGGCCGCGTATCCGGACCGGTACGTCTATATGGACCCGGAACGGCAGTACACGTTCTCGGAAACGCTGCGCATAGCCAGATCGGTCGGCAGCCGGATCGGACGGCTCCGCGCTCCCGGCAGGCCGGTGGCCCTCTTTATGGAGAAGAGCGCGGACATGGCGGCGGCGATTCTGGGCGTTCTGTACGGCGGGTGCTGCTACTGCCCGATTGATACGGCCATGCCGAAGGAGCGGATGCGCCGGATCCTGGAAGTGCTGGAGCCGGCGGCCGCGGTCACGGAGCCGTCTGAGGAAGCGCTCGTTTCGGAACTCGGCCTGTCCTGCCCCGTCTATTCGTTTGACTCCCTGCGCGGGGAGTCGGCGGACGACGCGCTTCTGGCGGCCATACGGGAAGAGTGCCGGGATACCGATCCGCTGTACGTTCTGTTCACCAGCGGTTCGACCGGCGTCCCCAAAGGGGTCCTTGGCTGCCAGCGGATGATCCTCAATAATCTCGAATGGCTGGCGGCGGCCTATCCCTACGGGCCGGAGGACGTGCTGGGCAATCAGGTGCCGTTCCATTTCGTGATCTCGCTCCATGACATTTTTGTGCCTCTGCGGTTCGGCTGCGGTACGTTCATCATTCCGCAGGAGTATTTCTCCTATCCCGCCAGACTGGTGGAATGCCTAAACAGCCGCCGGGTCACGTCCATATTCTGGGTCCCGTCCGCGCTCGCGGTTACGGCGCGGCTCAACGGGTTTGACAAGCAGATGCCCGCGTATCTCCGGTACGTCTTCTTTATCGGGGAGGTGATGCCGGTGCGGGAACTCAATTACTGGCGGAGCCGGCTGCCCGGGGCGCGCTATGTGAATATGTACGGCTCCACGGAGACCCATGTGAGCCTGTCGTTTGAACTTGACCGGGAATACGGGGAGAGAGAGCGGATCCCCATCGGGCACCCCTGCGCGAACGTGCGCGCCGTGATTCTGGACGAGCGGAACCGCCCGGTTCCGAAAGACGGAGGGATCGGGGAACTCTGCGTCGGCGGCGCGGCGCTGTCTCTGGGATATTACCGGGACCCGGAAAAGACCCGGGAGCGTTTTATCGAATGTCCGCCGGGGGCCGGCGCGGAGGGGCTTCTGTACCGTACCGGCGATCTGGCCGCGTACGGTCCGGACGGGGAGATCCTCTACCGCGGGAGAACGGATCAGCAGATCAAGCGCATGGGCTACCGGATCGAATTGGGAGAGATCGAGGCGGCGGCCGCCGCGTATCCGGGGATACGGGAATGCGCCTGCGTTTACCGGGAGCGGGACCAGTACATCCTGCTGCTTTACACGGCGGCGGAAAAACTGGATTCCAGGCAGATTTCCGGCGCGCTGGCGGCGCGGATCCCGCGCTATATGATGCCGAACCGGTACATTTTCCTGGAATCGATGCCGCGCAACGCGAACGGCAAAATTGACCGGAGGGGGTTGAAGGAAACGTATGCGGAGGGAAGATAGCCGGGGCCGTCCGCGGCGTATGCTGGCGGTATGCCTGCTTGTCCTTTGTATGGCCGGCTGCGCGGGAAGCAGGGAGAAGATCGCAAAGCCGTCTTCCGCGGGGGAGACAGGTTCGGTCAGCGTGGGCCGGATCGTCATTACGACCGATCAGCCCACGCAGGAGGAGAAACCGCTGCTTCCGGACGATACGCCGCTGGCGCTGGAGGGCGCGTCCCCGGAAGGGGCAAACGGCGCGGCGGGGGAGCATCTGATCAGCGAGGCGGCGGGACAGATCCTGTCGCCCGAGGAAGTGGAATACCTGGGAACGGACACATTCTTCTGGCAGAGCGAAATCGACGACGCGACGTTTGCGCGCATGTACGGCAAATCCTATAAGGAAGACTGCCCCCTTCCGAGGGAACAGCTGCGCTACCTGCAGGTGCTCCATTATGATCTGCAGGGGAACATCCACGTGGGCGAACTGGTCAGCAGTTCCCGGATCAGCGATGTGCTCCTGAGCATTTTCCGGCAGCTGTACGACGCCCGCTATCCCATCGCGAAAATGCTGCTCGTGGACGAGTACGGGGGAGACGACGAGGCGTCCAGCGCCGATAACAATACTTCGTGTTTCAATTTCCGCAGGGTTGCCAACAGCCACAGCCTCTCCTATCACGCGCAGGGGCTGGCGATCAATATCAACCCGCTGTACAATCCGTACCTGATTTCCGGGACCGCCGGCGGCGACGTCGTCTGTACGCCCATACCGGGAGAGCCCTACCTGGACCGCACGCTGGACCATCCCTATATGATCCGGCCGGATGATCTGTGCGTGAAGTTGTTTAAGGACGCCGGGTTCACCTGGGGCGGGGACTGGAAATATACGCCGGATTACATGCATTTTGACTGCCGGGGCTCAAGCTACTGACGCCGGCTGTGAACGTCTGAAGGAGGAATCGGTTTATGGGCGCTATTTTTGGAAGCATTGCCGTCAATCTGTTCGAGGCGGCCGTACTCGCGGCGGCGGCGTTGGCCGGGGTGATCTGCGGGCGGAAGTTCCGCGACCGCAATGACGCGAAGAAGGCGGCAAAGTCCGCCGGGGAGACGGGAAAGGACTGAAAAGGACAGACTGCGCGGTTCCGCGGCCTCGGCGACGCGAAAAGGGCGGCAAAATCCAAAATCCGCCGGGCAGGAAAAGGACGGACTG
>CAZPGD010000217.1:0-3439 GCA_964585865.1 uncultured Hungatella sp.
ATTCCCTTATTAACGCGGGCGATTTCCTGAAAAACCGGAACGGTTTTTCGTCCGCGCAGCCGCGAAAAATCAGTTCGTCAGCATCATCCGGTCATTGGCGAATTCATCTCCGCCGGCCTCGCCGAATTTCCGCAGCAGGTCGCCGACCGTCAGACCCTTCTTCTCCTCGCCGGACACATCGTAAATAATGCGCCCCTCGTGCATCATGATCAGGCGGTTGCCGATGGCAATGGCGTCCTTCATGTTGTGCGTCACCATCAGCGCCGTCAGGTTCTGCTCGCTCACGATCTTCTCCGTCAGTTCCAGGACTTTCCAGGCGGTCTTGGGATCCAGGGCGGCCGTGTGCTCATCCAGAAGGAGAAGCTTCGGCTTCTCCAGCGTCGCCATCAGAAGCGTCAGGGCCTGCCTCTGGCCGCCGGACAGCAGTCCGACTTTGGAAGTGAGCCGTGTTTCCAGTCCCAGACCAAGCTGCGCTAAAAGTTCCCGGTACATCTTCCGTTCCTGACTCCGGATCCCCGGTTTCAGCGTCCGTCTGCTCCCGCGGCGCAGAGCCAGGGCCAGATTCTCCTCGATGCCCATGGAAGCCGCCGTCCCGTCCATCGGATCCTGGAACACGCGGCCTAAAAAGGCCGCCCGCTTATGCTCCGGGAGTTTGGTCACGTCCCTGCCGTCAATGAGGATCTGCCCCTCGTCTACCGGCCAAACGCCGGCGATGGCGTTCAGCATCGTGGATTTGCCCGCCCCGTTGCCTCCGATTACCGTGCAGAAATCGCCGTCGCGGAGGGTCAGGTCCAGCCGGACGAGCGCCTGCTTTTCATTGACCGTACCGACGTTAAATGTCTTGGATATGCCTTTAATTTCCAGCACCGGCGGTCCCTCCCTTCTTCCCCGGTTTCGTAAAATATTTCGCTTTCCAGTAAGGAATGGCCAAAAAGACCGCCACCACCGCGGCGGAGAGGATTTTTAAGAGATCCGTGTCAATGCCCCGCCAGATAACGGCCTGATAGACCAGGTAATAAACGATGGACCCGAAAGTCACGCTGACCAGCAGCAGCGCGAAATTGTGAAAAATTCTGCCGAACAGCGCCTCGCCGATAATTACGGCTGCCAGGCCGATCACGATGGCCCCGCGTCCCATATTGACGTCGGCGAATCCCTGGTACTGGGAAAGAAGCGCGCCGGAAAACGCCACCAGCCCGTTGGACAGCATCAGACCCAGCACGCGGCAGAAACCCGTATTGATCCCCTGCGCGCGGGCCATGCGGTCATTGCAGCCGGTCGCCCGCAGGGAACAGCCAAGTTCCGTGCCGAAGAACCAGTACAGAACCGCGATCAGGATCAGCACGATGACCGCGACCACCAGAATTGTATTTTTATAAATGGGAACGCCCCTGATAAAGCGCAGGGACACCAGCAGATCGAATTTGTCGACATTGATGGCCTGATTCGCCTTTCCCAATATTTTCAGATTTACCGAATAGAGCCCCAGCTGTGTCAGGATACCGGACAGGATCGCCGGGATCCCCATAAAGGTGTGCAAAATGCCCGTTACCATCCCGGCCAGCATCCCGGCCAGAAGCGCGCCCAGCATGGATTCCCAGACGTTGTGCCCGCTCAGCATCATCATGATGCAGACCGCGCCGCCGGTCCCCAGAGAGCCGTCCACCGTCAAATCCGCGATGTCCAGCACACGGAACGTGATATAGACGCCAATCGCCATAATGCCCCATATCAGCCCCTGGGCCACGGCGCCGGGAAGCGCGTTAAACAATTTCGTAAGTTCCCCGATTGAAAACATATCCAGCATGATCTATCCCCTCATACGCGAATCCTTTAAAAACACAGCGGGCGGAATATCCCCTTCCAACCCGCTGTGATCTTTTTACCGCCTGCACACGCCCTCGCCGCCAGTCCCGGCCCCGCTGCCGCACGGCTGCCGTTTCTATCGGCTTTCCGCCGTCAGTCAAGATACGGCCGCCCTTCGGCTGTCTGTCATCAGCTGTGGCCCGGTGCAACCAGATCATCCGCCGGCCGCCTCCCGGCTTTTTCACCGCCGGCCGCACGACTGTCATTCGCCGGCTTTCCGCCGCACGGCCGCGCCCGGTCACTGCTCGATCGCCGTGTAGCCGTCCGGGATCTCGATTCCCAGTTCCTCGCAGATCGCCGGATTGTATTTCTTCGTAAACTGCGGAGCGTACTCAATGGGCATCTCGGCGATATCCGCCTCACCGGTCAGGATCTTCGCGGCCATATTGCCGGTGCCCACGCCCAGATCATAGTAACTGATGGAAAGGGTCGCGACGCCGCACCCGGCGCAGATCCCCTCCTCGCCCGCGATAACCGGGACACCCGCCGGACGGCAGATATTGTCCACAATGGCGGTATTGGAAGCAACCGTATTATCGGTAGGCACATAGATCACATCGCAGCTGTCCGCGGCGCTGGTCACGATGGTGGACAAGTCGTTGGAGTCGGAAAACGCGTAAAACTCGCAGCTGTAACCCATCTCTTCCAGAGCGGCCTTCACCACGTCCACCTGGTACTGGGAGTTCGGTTCCGCGGAACAGTACAAAAGGCCCACGTTCTTGGCATCCGGGAACAGTTCCTGCAGCATGGCCGCCTGCTCGTCCAGGGGAGCCAGATCGGATGTCCCGGAAATATTGCCGCCCACGGTGCCGTCAAAATCCTCGATGCCCAGGGCGACGCCGTACTCGGTAACGGAAGTGCCCAGAATCGGGATCTCGTCGGTGCCGGCCTGCGCGGCCTGCAGGGCAGGCGTGGCGTTCGCCAGAATCAGGTCCACACCGTTGGATACAAAACTGTTGATAATGGTGGCGCAGGCATTGGAATCGCCCTGCGCGTTCTGCTCGTCGTAAGTCACCGCGTCTCCCAGCGCCTCGGTCAGGGCGTCCTTGAATCCCTGCGTGGCCGCGTCCAGAGCGTCATGCTGGACCAGCTGGCAGATACCGACCACATACGTGTCGCCCGCGGTTTTCGCCTCGCTTTCCGCCGCCGTCGTCGTCTCCGCGGCGGTTGTTTCAGCCGCCGTTGTGGTCTCGGCCGCGGTCGTCTCCGCGGCCGCCGTGGTCGTCTCCGCTGCAGTCGTCCCGGCCGCGGTGGTTGACTCCGTACTCCCGCCGCCGCACGCCGCCAGAGACAAGGTCATCGCCCCGGCCATGGCAAGCGACAGGAGTTTCGCTGATTTTTTCATAATCGCATCTCCTCCGTTCAAGTTAGATTTGATTGTAATAATACTACAATTTCCGGCAAACGTCAATCTCCGGAGCGGGGTTTATTCGGCCGCGTCCCCAAAAAATGGTAACAGTTCAGACGGCACATCTTCCCGGTCTTTGACAGTACTTTTTCCAAAAAAGGGCCCAAAAGCCGCTCTGCAAGCGGCTTCCGGGGCTTTTTTGGGTTTTTACGGTTGCACGTTACA
>CAZPGD010000218.1:0-3432 GCA_964585865.1 uncultured Hungatella sp.
GGGCTACCGCACAAGCTGCGCCGCGCGGCGCGGGTACGTGGTGCTGGGGGCCGCCGTGCGGCTTTCCCGCGGCGACCGCGGCGCGATCCTGGCCCGGATGGACGAACTGGCATTTCAAAGGAAGTCGAAGCAGCCGCTGGAATATCCGAGCGCGGGCAGCACCTTTAAGCGCCCGCCGGGGAATTTTGCGGGGAAACTGATCGAGGAGGCGGGCCTGCGCGGCCTCAGGGTGGGCGGGGCGCAGGTTTCGGAAAAGCACTGCGGGTTTATCGTCAACCGCGGGGGCGCCACGGCGGCGGACGTGCTCGCCCTGTGCGGTCTTGTGCGGGAGCGGGTGCGGGAGCGGTCCGGTGTGGAACTGGAACCGGAGATTCGCTGTCTGGGAGAGGAAGGAGAGGTTTCATGCGTCTGGTGATCGTGACCGGCATGTCCGGGGCGGGGAAAACGGTAGCGCTGAAAA
This sequence comes from uncultured Hungatella sp., assembly GCA_964585865.1. Taxonomy (GTDB): domain Bacteria; phylum Bacillota; class Clostridia; order Lachnospirales; family Lachnospiraceae; genus UBA3402. Next base: position 461 of record CAZPGD010000218.1, read on the forward strand.
TGTTTGAGGATATGGGGTTCTACTGCGTGGACAACCTGCCGATCCCGCTGATGGGCGAGTTCGCCTCCCTGCTGGCGGGGAACCCGGAGAAAGCGTCGGAGGACGTGGCGCTGGGGATCGATATCCGCAGCGGACAGGAACTCCCCCAGTTTGACCGGGTGCTTGAGGAATGGCGGGAGCGGAAGATGGACTGCCGGGTGCTGTTTCTGGACGCCAGCGACGAGACGCTGATCAAGCGCTACAAGGAAACGCGCCGCAGTCATCCGCTGGCCGGCACGGGGCGCATCGACACGGGGATCGCGAGGGAGAGGGAGAAACTGGCCTTTTTGAAGGAAGAGGCGGATTTTATCATTGATACCAGCAAACTCCTGACGAAGGATCTGCGGCAGGAACTGGAAAAACTCTTTCTCGATCACAGCCGCTTCGACAATCTTTTCATCACGGTGCTGTCCTTCGGATTTAAATACGGGATCCCCGCCGACGCGGATCTGGTTTTTGACGTGCGTTTCCTGCCGAATCCCTTCTACGTGGAGGATCTGAAAACGCGGACCGGCGAGGAACAGCCGGTGCGGGACTATGTGACGCGGGGCGGCGTGGCCGCGCAGTTTCTGGAAAAACTGTGCGACATGGTGGATTTTCTGGTTCCGAACTATGTGCAGGAGGGGAAGAACCGGCTCGTGATCGCCATCGGCTGTACCGGCGGCAGGCACCGCTCCGTCGTCATTGCGGGGGATCTGTACCGGCACCTGCGGACGCGGCGGTCCATGGGGCTTAAGCTGGAACACCGGGATATGAAACGCGGGACGGAAGCCGGATAACGGGGAAACGGGGGGAAGGACGTGTCGTTTTCATCCGAGGTGAAGGAGGAACTGGCCGCGCAGATGAGCCCGGCCCGGCACTGCCGGATCGCGGAAACCGCGTCGATTTTGAGTTTCTGCGGAAAGATACAGATCGATGAGCGTGACCTTTTCCGCGTAAACATGATCACGGAAAATGAGGCAGTTGCAAGAAAGTACTTTACATTATTAAAAAAAACATTTAATATAAAGGCAGATATCGTGATCCGGCAGAACGCGCGCCCGGGGCGCGGCCGTTCCTGTCTGGTGCCGGTCACGGACGACCGGGAGGCAAGGCGGGTGCTTGCGGCGGTCAGACTCGCGGACGGCGCGGGGCGCCTTCGGGAAGGGGATCTCTCCGTGACGGATGATACCGTTATCCGCGGCGGGTGCTGCAAAAGGGCGTTTCTGAGAGGGGCCTTTCTGGCGGCCGGTTCCGTCAGCGATCCCCGGCGGTTCTATCATTTTGAGATCGCGTGCCTGACGGAGGAGAAAGCCGAGCAGGTACGCGGCGTCATTGCCGCATTCGGGATCGACGCGAGGATCGTGGCGCGGAAGAAGTACCATGTGGTCTATATCAAGGAAGGGGACCAGATCTCGGATCTCCTGGGAGTGATGGAGGCGCCGCGCGCGCTGATGAAATTTGAGAACATCCGGATCCTGAAGGAAATGCGGGGCAGCGTCAACCGTCAGGTGAACTGCGAGACGGCCAACATCCAGAAGACGGTGTCCGCGGCCGTGAAACAGCTGGAGGATATCGTTTATATCCGGGATACCGTGGGTTTCGGAAGTCTGCCCGACAATCTGGCTGAGATCGCCGCGGCGCGGATCGCGCGGCCGGAAGCCACGCTCAGGGAACTGGGAGAGAGCCTGGATCCGCCGGTGGGGAAGTCAGGAGTGAACCACCGGCTGCGAAAACTTTCCGCCCTGGCGGAGGAACTGCGGGGCAGAAGCGGACCGGGCGCCGACCCGGCCGTTCCGGGAAATGAGGAGGAGAAGACATGTTGAAAAAAACGATCACCATTGAATTGGAAACGGGACTGGAAGCGCGGCCGGTGGCCATGCTGGTGCAGGTGGCCAGCCGCTACGACAGCAGTATCTATGTGGAGTGCGAGTCCAGGAGGGTGAACGCGAAGAGCATCATGGGTATGATGACGCTGAGCCTGTTCCCGGGAGAAGAGGTTGTGGTGACGGTGGACGGCGCGGATGAGGAGCGGGCGATGGAAGGGATTGAAAAGTATCTGACGGAGGGCTGAGAAGGGGAAACGGCAGTTTTTCCGTATAAAAGGGATAGAAGGGGGTCTGCCGCGGGGCGGGCTCCCTGTTTTCTTGTTCTGCGGCCGGACGGCGCGGGAAGAACCGGTACGGAAGGGAGGAAGGCGCGCGTGGCGTTTACACATCTGCATGTTCATACGGAGTACAGTCTGCTGGACGGTTCCTGCAAGATCGGGGAACTGGTGGCGCGGGCGAAGGAACTGGGAATGGACAGTATGGCCATCACGGATCACGGCGTGATGTACGGCGTCATTGATTTCTATAAAGCGGCCCGGGAAGCGGGGATCAAGCCGATTCTGGGCAGCGAGGTCTACGTGGCGCCCGGGTCCCGTTTCGACCGCGAGACCGTGCGCGGAGAGGACCGCTACTACCATCTGATCCTGCTGGCGGAGAACGGGCAGGGCTATCAGAACCTGATGAAAATCGTCTCCAAGGGCTTCGTGGACGGGTTCTACTACCGTCCGCGCGTGGACTATGAGGTGCTTCGCCGCTACCACGAGGGCATCATCTGCCTGAGCGCCTGCCTGGCCGGGGAGGTCCAGCGTTTCCTGGACCGGGGGCTTTACGGGCAGGGAAAGGAAGCGGCTCTCCGCTACCTGGATATTTTCGGGGAGGGGAATTTCTTTCTGGAACTCCAGGACCACGGCATCCCGGCTCAGAAAACCGTGAACCGGGCGCTTCTGGAACTGAGCCGCGAAACGGGGATCCCGCTGGTGGCCACCAACGACATTCACTATACGTACGCGGAGGACGCGGCCGCGCACGACATCCTGCTCTGCATCCAGACGGGGAAGAAAGTCACGGACGAGAACCGGATGCGCTATGAGGGAGGGCAGTATTATCTAAAGTCCCCCCAGGAGA
>CAZPGD010000219.1:0-3422 GCA_964585865.1 uncultured Hungatella sp.
CGCGAAAGGAGTTTCAATCAATGGGTTCCTGGATCTTCATGCTGCTTATGGATTTATTGATCCCGTTGACAATGGTCGTTTTAGGCAAACGATTTATGCGCAATCCCCCAAAAAACATTAACGCCGTATTCGGGTACCGGACAGTGATGTCCATGAAGAATCCCGATACGTGGGAATTTGCGCATAAATATTGCGGAAAGCTGTGGTTCCTTTGCGGACTGGCACTGCTTCCGCTATCCGTTATTCCTTTGATATTTGTGCTTAACAAGGGAAACGACGCGGTCGGCACCGTCGGAGGCATCCTTTGCGCGGTCCAGCTGCTTTTGCTCATCGGGTCTGTATTTTCTACGGAAGCCGCGCTTAAAAGGACCTTTGACAAAAACGGGATCCGCCGTTAAATTCCGGCTCCCGGCAGACGGACTCATTCCCGCGCTTCATTTTCATAGTCAATAATTCTCTGCACTTTGGGTCCGGACCTGCTGTTCGGATCAAACGTGCAGGACAGGTATTCCCTGACCATCATTTTGGCAAGTTCGATCCCGACCACCTGGGAGCCCATGGTAATGATATTGGCGTGATTGGAAAGTTCCGCCCTCTGGGCCTGGTACACATCATGGATGCAGGCGGCATAAGCGCCTTTCACCTTATTCGCCGCGATAGACACGCCGATCCCGGTTCCGCACAGAAGAATACCTCTGTCAAACTCTCCCGCCGCCACGGCGCGGGCACAGCGGAACACCACGTTCGCGTAGATGGGATCATCGCTTCCGAAATCCGTTGTCTCATGGCCCAGTGACTGCACATATTCCATCAGTTCCTTTTTGAACGCCTCCGCGTTCGGGTCGCAGCCAAATACGATTTTCATTTCAACCTCCATAGATCTCTTTTGTGATCGTTTCCGCCGTTTCCTCCAGACGCCCGTGCTCCGCCGCGAACCGGAGAACCGAATAGCGCGGACGCACCGTATGCCCCTTCAGCAGGCTCTCGTAAAACAGTTCTCTGCCGATCCCGATCTGCTTCGGATCCCACGGAGCGCCGCCTTTGCGCAGCAGGGCCTCGATTTCCTCATGAGGAGGACAGAGACTGCCCGTCCCTTCCGGCAGAATATCGCTCAATTCCTCGAAAAACCGCGCGATAACCGGCGTCGCCACGCCCACCTGGATCCCGTGATGGTTCGGGTTCTGACCGCGCGCGATAGAATCCATTTCCCAGAAATGGGACAGCATATGCTCCGCCCCGGAAGCCGGCCGCGAAATATTCACCAGCGCCATCGCAACTCCCGTAAGCGTCAGGCCCTCCAGAAGCGCGCCGAGAGCCTCGGGATCCCTTTTCTCCAGCCCCTCCGCTTTCGAAAAACAGGTGTCCATCGCCCGTTTGGTCAGCGCCACGCAGGTGCCGCACCGGTACTCCCGCTTCTCCTTCACCGCCAGATCCCAGTCCGCCAGCGCCGTGATCTTTCCCACCATGTCCCCAAAACCGGCCCGGATCAGGTCCTGCGGCGCCGTCTGCAGAATATCCGTATCCCCGATCAGGCCGTACGTCAGATGAGCCAGCGGCGAATATTTATATCCATGGGAAATAATCGGCGCCCCGTCGGCCACGTAACCGTCCATGGAAGGAGCCGTCGCCACGATAATGTAGGGGAGTTTTGTCCTGGATGTCACAAATTTTACCGAATCGTTCAGCACGCCGGAGCCGACGGCCACCATCAGGCTTACATCCAGATCCTGTTCCTGCAGGATCCGCCCCAACGTCGCCTCATCGGGGATCAGCACGTCCTCTCCGGTTTCAAAAAGCAGTTCCTTGACCCGGAACCCCTTCTCTTTGAGAAGTTCCGATGCCCTTTTTCCGGCAACCCGGTACGTATTCTGATCAAATACCATCAGAATTTTGCCATCCCTGAAGGGCGCGGCCATTCCCGGCAAATCCTCAATCGCTCCCTTGCGGATCGACATATCGTGAACCGGGAATTTGTGGTGCCTCCCGCAGGAACAGTCAAACTCCGCGCGCGGCATTTCATTGACAGACATCCTCAGTATTTCATCCATGCTTCCCCATCCTTCCGCTGCCTGTTATCGAAAGCGTTTCCCTTCCTTCGCCCCGTCGCGTCCCCGCCGCCGGGAATCCCATGATGCCGGTGTCAAAAGTCCGAATCTGCGGCATGTTCATATGCCGGTAGATGAAAGACTTTATGGCCCGCCCCGATATCATTTTACCCCAACATCATCGCGTGAAACCGGCGGATCCCGCTCTTCTCGACGGAACACGGGAATGATTGTATCATTGGCATTTTTCATTGTCAACGAATTAACAATTATTAATTATTATCAGCAGATTATTCGTTCCCGCTCAGATCCGGCGCGTCCGAATTCCCGTCCGCCGCGTCTGCGCTCCCGTTCGCCGCCTTTTTAACCCTGTCCGGCGTATCCGCGCTTTCGTCCGCCGCGTCTGCGCTCCTGTCCGCCGCCCTTTTAACCATTTCCGCCGCCTCGGAAATACTGATGTTCCGCTCCCGGGCAATGCGGGCGAGATCCTCATATTCCAGCTTGGATCTCGTAACCCCGTAACCGGCGGATTCCTTGCGGCGCACCTGTCCGTAAGGGGTATCAAGGGTAACAAATTTCCGATCCAGCACGTACCGGCAGGTCCGGATTTCCCGCACGCCGATCGTCGTCGTATAACGGTAAAGGAGACGCACCATTTCCTCCCTGTTCTGTTCCGGACAAAGGACGCGGATCAAAGTCCCCGGCCTCGATTTCTTCATTCCGATCGGAACGGTATAGACGTCAAGGGCACCGCCTTCAAAAAGACGTTCCATCGCGAAGCCGATCTCTTCCGCCGTCATGTCGTCCACATTGCAGGAAAGTTCCGACACGAAGCGGCCGCTGCCGTCCGTCTCGCCGATCATGGCCCGGACGCAGTTGGCCGCTTCGAAATCCTTTTTCCCCATTCCGTAGCCGACCGCCCGGACTTTCATCACCGGCATATCGCCAAAACGGGCGGCGAAATGTTTGAGGAGCGCGGCCCCCGTCGGGGTACAGAGTTCCCCTTCCACGCTGCCGCCGTAAATGGGCACGTCCCGCAAAATATAGGCGACAGCCGGAGCCGGCACCGGCAGAATGCCGTGGGCACAGCGGACTTTTCCGCTGCCGACATGAACCGGGGAGACCACCACTTCATCCGGCGCCAGCCGGTCCATCAGCAGGCAGACGGCGGTCACGTCCGCGATCGCGTCTATGGTCCCTACCTCGTGGAAATGGATTTCCGTTACGGGACGGCCGTGGACATGGCTCTCCGCCTCGGCAATCAGCGCGTAGACCGCCATCACGTCGTCCCGGACCCGCGCCGGAAGCTGCAGATGCTCCCGCACAATGTGTTCGATATCATGCAAACCGCTGTGATGGTGGGAATGATGGCCGGTC
>CAZPGD010000220.1:0-1908 GCA_964585865.1 uncultured Hungatella sp.
TGTCGGGGCGGGTCGTAAAGTCTTTCATCCGCCGGCATGTAAACATGCCGCGGATTCTGACTTTCGACCCTGGCATCATACAAATTATACTATAACCGCGCTCTTTTTGCCAGTATCCATCCGTTTTCGCGTCTTTTCCGAAAATGGAGCATCCTCAGTACGATCCAAACTCTGGAAATCCTTATCGCCGTTTAATATGATATCTGCGTCGTAAACAACGACAGCACGTTCACATCGTGGAGCAGATTCGGCGCCTTTTTCCGCCTTTTATCCGATTTTGAAATGAATTGTCTGAAAATGTTCCGTGGACGGTTGTCTTTCACCGGAAAGCGTGCTAGAATATTCCCGTTGTCTTTTGATCATACTTTCGATGCGAAATCCGCGGACCGCCGCTGTTTCGCATGAAAGTCTGGCATGAATGGAGGAAAAACGAATGGGAAAGAAAGAAGGAGTTCTTGAGAAAGTGTTTCATTTAAAAGAGATGCACACGGACGTCAAGACCGAAATCATGGCCGGTGTCACCACCTTTATGACCATGGCCTACATCCTGGCCGTAAATCCCAGCATCCTTTCGGAAGCCGGCATGGACAGCGGGGCCGTTTTTACGGCTACGGCGCTGGCCGCCATGGTCGCGACACTGCTGATGGCGGCTCTGTCCAATTATCCCTTTGTGCTGGCGCCGGGCATGGGCCTGAACGCCTACTTTACGTACACGGTTGTCCTGGGAATGGGATACACCTGGCAAATGGCGCTGGCGGCCGTTTTCGTGGAAGGTCTCATCTTCGTCGCCCTGTCGCTGACCAGTGTCCGCGAAGCCATTTTCAATTCGATCCCCATGAATTTAAAGCACGCGGTATCCGTGGGAATCGGTCTGTTCATCGCCTTTATCGGACTGCAGAACGCCAAAATCGTCGTGGACAGTTCCACGCTGGTGTCGCTCTATTCGTTCCGCGCCTCCATCAGCGGCGGAACCTTTAACACGGAAGGGATCACGGTGCTCCTGGCCGTCGTCGGCATTTTCCTGACCGCCATCCTGGTCGTGAAAAATGTCAAGGGCAGTATTCTCTGGGGGATCCTGGCCACCTGGGGCCTCGGCATGATCTGCCAGCTGGTAGGTCTTTACCGGCCCGACGCGGCGGCCGGATTCAACAGCATGTTCCCGGATTTCTCCCGCGGGTTCGGCGTTCCCAGCATGATGCCTACGTTTATGAAAATGGATTTCTCCAAACTTCTGTCGCTTGATTTCCTGGTTGTGCTGTTCGCGTTCCTCTTCGTCGACATGTTCGACACCCTGGGCACGCTGATCGGCGTCGCCTCCAAGGCGGACATGCTGGATAAAGACGGCAAACTGCCCCGTATCCGCGGGGCGCTTCTGGCCGACGCGCTGGGCACCTCCATCGGCGCCGTGTTCGGCACCTCCACCACCACGACATTCGTGGAAAGCGCTTCCGGCGTCGCGGAAGGCGGGCGGACCGGCCTGACGGCCGTCGTCGCGGCCATCCTCTTCGGACTGTCGCTGTTCCTGTCGCCGATCTTTCTGGCGATTCCGTCCTTTGCCACGGCCCCGGCCCTGGTGATCGTCGGCTTCCTGATGATGACCTCCATCACCAAAATCGATTTTAAAGATTACTCCGAGACGATCCCCTGCTATATCTGCATCATTGCGATGCCCTTCATGTACAGCATTTCCGAAGGCATCTCCCTGGGCGTGATCTCCTATGTAATTATCAATCTCGTAACCGGCAAGGCGAAAAGCAAAAAAATCAGCCTGCTCATGTATGTGCTGGCCGCGCTCTTCCTGCTGAAATATATTCTAATCTGACGGCGCGACGGCAGCGTCCCGTTCTGCGCCGGCGCGGGACACAACCTTATATACAGCAGCCGCCCGGAATCAACCCGTTTACAGGT
>CAZPGD010000220.1:1918-3419 GCA_964585865.1 uncultured Hungatella sp.
CGTATTGATTTCTTGCGGAGAACCGGACATTTCACACCGGCCGGGGCCCGCGCAGACAACGGTACCCCAACGCCCGCGCGGCCCACACCTTCTCAGACAACGGTGTCCCGGCACCCCACGCGGCCCGCACCTTCTCAGACAACGGCATCCCGGCACCCCGCGCGGCCCACACCTTCTCAGACAACGGCATCCCGGCACCTCGCGCGGCCCGCACCTTCTCAGACAACGGCGCCCCAACGCCCGCGCGACGGCAGCGTCCCGTTCTGCGCCGGCGCGGGACACAACCTTATATACGGCAGCCGCCCGGAATCAACCCGTTTACAGGTTAAAACCGGGCGGCTGCCGCGCCGAAATTCCCCCTTATACTCGCCTGATGTAAAAGCTAGTTTTCCCCGGCCGGTTCCGCCCACCCGTTCGTGTGGACGACGAATTTCCCGTTTTCCCGTGAGACATTGTAGTAAAACGGGTCGTTTTTCACCCGGTCCGGATATTCTTTCGCGTTTTTCTCGTACTGCTCCATGGCTTTCAGATAGCCTTCGTGCATCACTTCCTCCGCTTCCAGACGCGCCTGCACGGCATCCGTAAACCTCGTATAATGTCCAAGGTTATAATGTTTCCCCTGAAAGGTGATCATGACCCGGTACTTCCCGTTTTCCATCCGGAACAGGCCCCGGAAACCCGCCTTGCTCTTCCGCTCTCCGGTATCGGAACAGGCCCGCCGCAGTATCTCCGCGCAGGTATCGTTCTGATAATGCATATGGTCGTGCATTTTCGAGCTCGTTTCCCTGTTCAGACACCCGCAGCTTTTCGTCAGTCCCCTTACGAGACTGGCGGCACACACGTTCGTCTCCTTCCCGCAGTCGCACCGGCAGTGCCAAACAGCGACAACCTTATTTGACACGGTCCTTTCCGTAAGACGGTACAGAGCCGTCAGTCTGCCAAAACGCTGCCCCGTCAGATCGCGCGTGTTGACCGCTTCCCGGTTCCGCAGGCAGCCGCAGCTGCGCGTCCGGCCGCTTTTGAGCTGCGCGGCCGTGACAACGGTCTCATTGCCGCAGTCGCACCGGCAGACCCAGCGGACAACGCCGGGGCCTTCCGCCCTCCGCAGGGCGGTCAGCCGCCCGAAGCGCTGCCCGGTCAGGTCTTCCGCCTGTCCGTGGGAAGCATATTGCTTTTTCACACATCCGCAGCTTGCCACGTTCCCGCTCTCCAGTTCAAAACGCTTCGCCAGAATCTCTCCGCCGCAGTCACACCGGCATTTCCAGAGCACGCACTCCGACTGACGCTCGCCGGAGTCCCCTTCTACCGTGAGCATCCCGAAACGCCGGCCCGTCAGATCATATTTCTCCATATTCCCAATCTTCTTCGCCGTCCTGTTTTCCTGATCCCTCCGTCCTTGCATTCCCGTTATCTCCCGCGCTTTTTCCGGCTGCGGCCCGGCAGTTTCTCCTTTTCGGACGTCTTTTTCAGCTTCCAGGCGGAAAATCCCAGCCCGGCCACG
>CAZPGD010000221.1:0-3414 GCA_964585865.1 uncultured Hungatella sp.
GCCTGATGAGCCACCGCCAGCTGGATCTGGTCGTGATGATGCTGGGCACCAATGATCTGCATATGCCGTTCAGGCTGGAGAAGGAGCATCTGGGCGACGGCATCCGCAGGCTGATCGGCGTGATCCGCTCGCACCCCAACTGCGGGAGCGGTTATGTGCCGCCGAAGATCCTGATCATTGCGCCGCCGGAGGTGCGCCCCTCCGATCCGGCGGGCCGCGTCGGGGTCTATCCGAAGTTTTACGGCGACTGGGGAAGGGAACTGAGTCTCGCTTTCCCGGAAGTTTACGAGAAAGCGGCGAACGAAAACGGATGCGAATTTCTCAATTCCCAGCTTTATACGGCTCCCGACCCGGGCGACGGCGTGCACCTGACGGCGGAGAGCCACATCCGGCTCGGCCGGGCGGTCGCGGAAAAGATCGGGCAGATATTCGGTTCCGGCGCGGAAAGAGGGGAGCAGGCATGAAAGAACCGGCTGTGATAAAAAAACAGGCGTCCGTGTCGGAACTTCTGAAAGAAATCAACGGGAAGCCCTGTCCCTGCGGGAAGCCGCACACGTTTCCGGTCGATCATGTGATCACCGGGCGCGGGGCCGTGCGGCGGCTGCCGGAGTTTATCGGAAAGTACGGCGCCAAAAAGGCGTTTCTGCTGGCGGACGGCCGCACGTACCGGGTGGCCGGCGAGACGGTCCGCGCGCTTGCGGAGGAAGCGGGATGTGACTGCCTGCCCTGCCTGCTTGCCGGGGAGAGGCCGGAACCGGACGAACGCGCCGTCGGCGGAGCGGCGATGCGGTTCGAGCCGGACTGCGATCTGATCATCGGCGTGGGGAGCGGCGTGGTCAACGACACCGGCAAAATACTCAGCAGCATAACCGGCAGACCGTATATCCTCGTGGCGACGGCGCCTTCGATGGACGGATTCGCCTCGCGCACTTCTTCCATGTCCCTGGACGGCCTGAAAGTCACCCTGCCGTCGCGGGCGGCGGACGTGGTCATCGGCGACACGGATATTCTGGCGACGGCGCCGGATCTTATGCTGCAGGCGGGACTGGGGGATATGATCGCCAAATACGTCAGCATCTGCGAGTGGCGGATCTCCCGTCTGGTGACGGGCGAATATTACTGCGAGCGGGTGGCCGGCATGATCCGGGCGGCCGTGAAACGGTGCGTGGACAACGCGGACGGGCTGCTTTCGCGTGACGGGGAGGCCATCGAGGCGGTCTTTACCGGGCTGACCGTCGGGGGCATCGCCATGAACTATGCCGGCATTTCGAGGCCGGCTTCCGGCGGGGAGCATTACATTTCCCATATCTGGGATATGCGCAGCGCGGAATTCGGCACCCCGTCCAGTCTGCACGGGATACAGTGCGGGATCGCGACGGTGCTGGTGCTTAAGCTGTATGAGCAGCTGAAGCGGATCACGCCGGACAGGGAAAAGGCGCTGGACCACGCGAAGGCGTTTGATTATGGGCAGTGGAGCGGGGTGCTGCGGAGATTTCTCGGCAGGGCTGCGGATTCCATGATTGAGAATGAGAAAAAAGAGAAAAAATACGATCTGCGGAACCATGCCGCGCGGCTGGAAGCGATTCTGACGCATTGGGACGGGATCCTGCGGATCATCGACGAGGAACTTCCGGAAAGCGGGCAGGTGCAAAGGCTTCTGGAAAAGATTCACGCGCCGGCGTCGCCGGAAGAGATCGGCATCGACCGCGACACGCTCCCGCTGAGTTTCTACGCGTCGAAGGATATGCGGGCCAAATATGTGCTTTCCATGCTGGCCTGGGACCTGGGGGTCCTCGGCGAACTCCGCGTATAGCGGCGGAAGGCACAACATACATTCCCGGGGGAAATCCCGCCGGAAGGCAGAATTTTCTTTTCTCTCAAAATGGATCTTTTCAAACGGGACCGAATATGGTAAGATGTCAAAAGACGCAGCCCGCGGACGGCCGGACGGAAAGCGTTCCGGTTCCGCGCCGCGGGCACGTCCCCTTTATTTCTCCCGTAAAAAAGAGGTACGAATCATGGACCAGTACATCATAAAAGGCGGGACCCCTCTGAACGGAGAAGTCTCCATCAGCGGAGCCAAAAACGCGGCGCTCGGGATCCTGGCCGCTTCCATCATGACGGATGAGGACGTTGTTATCGACAATCTGCCCGACGTAAACGACATCAACGTCATGCTGGAGGCCATGCAGGCCATCGGGGCGCGCGTAAACCGGATTGACCGCCACACAGTCAGAATTAACGCGAGAACCATCCATGAGGTATCGATAGAGGACGAATTCATGCGCCGTATCCGCGCGTCCTATTACTTCATCGGCTCCTTGCTGGGAAAATACAAAAGCGCGCGCGTCCCGCTTCCGGGCGGGTGCAACATCGGCAGCCGCCCCATTGATCTCCATCTGAAAGGGTTCCGCGCCCTCGGGGCGAATGTGGAGATTGACCACGGCGCGGTTTCGGCGAACGCCGCCGGCCTGTCCGGCAGTCATATTTATCTGGATAAGGTATCCGTGGGCGCCACCATCAATATCATGATGGCCGCCGCGCTGGCCGAGGGTCGCACGATTATCGAGAACGTGGCGAAGGAGCCGCACGTGGTAGACGTGGCGAACTTCCTAAACAGCATGGGAGCCGATATCCGCGGCGCCGGCACGGACGTGATCCGCATCCGGGGCGTCAGCCGTCTCCACGGGACGGAGTATTCCGTGATCCCGGATCAGATCGAGGCGGGGACTTTCATGTGCGCCGCCGCGGCGACCCGGGGCGACGTGACGGTCAGGAGCGTCATTCCCAAGCATCTGGAATCCATTTCCGCCAAACTCAAGGAGATCGGCTGCGAGGTGTCGGAGTATGACGACGCCGTCCGGGTAACGGGCCGGAACCGGCAGACCCGCACCAATATCAACACGCAGCCGTATCCCGGTTTCCCGACGGACATGCAGCCCCAGATGACGGTGGCGCTGTCTTTGGCCGAGGGAACCAGCATCGTGACGGAAAGCATTTTTGAGAACCGTTTTAAATATGTGGATGAACTCTCCCGCATGGGGTGCAATATTAAGGTGGAGGGAAGCGTCGCCATTATCACCGGCGTCGATAAGCTGACCGGCGCCCAGGTCAACGCGCCCGATCTCCGGGCCGGGGCCGCCCTGGTCATAGCCGGGCTGGCGGCGGACGGATATACGGTTCTGGATGAGATCGAATATATCCAGCGCGGCTATGAGCAGTTTGAAAAGAAGCTGGCCGGGCTGGGAGCCGTGATCGAGAAAACGGACTCCGAGAAGGAAGTGAGAAAATTTAAACTGAAAGCCGGCTGAAACCGCTTGACAACGGGACGGATTTCCCGTAAAATCATATTTGTTGCAAATTGAATAGAAAAGTGCGTAATATCCCTTATTCAGAGTGATGGAGATACATAGG
>CAZPGD010000222.1:0-3321 GCA_964585865.1 uncultured Hungatella sp.
TCCGGGCTCACCATAATGTCCGGATAAATATTCACCAGGAGCATACCGAACGCGATGGGCACCAGCAGCAGCGGTTCAAACCCCTTGCGGATGGCCAGGTACAGGAAGAAGCAGGCCACGACAATCATAATCAGGTTGCCGACCGTCAGGTTGAGAAACGCCGTCTGCTGAAGAAGATTGGACAATGTCGTTGTAATATATTCCATGTTAATCCCTCCATCTGAAACCCGCGTTTACCGCGCGGTTCCTAGTTTAACGTAGCCAGCGTCGCGCCGGATTCCACGGCGTCGCCCACCGCCACATTGATGGTAGCGATCGTTCCGTCAGACGGGGCCACGATATCGTTCTCCATTTTCATGGCCTCCAGAACCATGATTACTTCGCCTCTCTTCACCGCCTGTCCCGCGCTGGCCTTCACGCCGAGGATCTTGCCGGGCATGGGGGCCGTCACGGCCACGGAACCTGCCGCGGCCGCCGCGGCGGCGGGCTTGGGAGCGGCCGCCGGGGCCTTCGGAACTTTGGGAGCCGCCTTGGGAGCCGCGGCGGCCGCCGCGCCGGTGAACCCTTCCTCTACGGTTACTTCATATACATTGCCATTCACTGTGATCGTATAATTCTTCATGATAGGTATCCTCCTCTGTAATTACATGTTTTTCGGATTACGAATTCTTCCATTTGCTTCCCGGCACGCGCCGGATCGAACGAACCACGAGACCGTCCGCCTCCTGTTCGGAAGCCGCCGCGACGGCCGCCGCGATGACCGCGGCCAGTTCCGGATCATCGGTCAGATCCTCCTCTTCCTCCTCCGCCGCCGGTACGGGAACCGGAGCCGGTACGGGCGCGGGAGCGGGAGCCGGGACCGATTTGGCCTTTATTTTAGCCTCGAACACATTGATATACTTAAAGCAGCCGATCAGAATGCTGATAAAGATCAGCACGATAAACACGGTGCCCATGCCCATCACGGTATTCAGAGCCGCCTTGGTCATGTTCTCGGCCAGGGTGTACTCAGGATTGAACGACACGGAAACAACATCCGTCAACTGCTCATCCACAATCACCACAAAATCGCACGCCCGCTGCTCAAAACGGACCGGTACCGTGATCTCATAGCCATCGTCCACGAGATTCACCGAGCCGCCCTCCGCGATCTCCAGCAGGGGCCCCAGGTCTCCCCGGACGCTCCGGTAGTTCTCGATTCCCGCGGAAATGGCGCTTCCCGGATCCTGCTCAACCAGCTGGTCCAGCGCCTGATCCGGCATCGACACGATACTCTGCAGCAGCCCCGCCGCCTGCTGGATGAGGGCCTGGGAAGACACGGGATCCACGCCGGCGCTGTTCTCCCCGCCCCCGCCGGCGCAGGCCGTCAGGGAGAACAGGCAGGCCGCCGCGCATAGTATCCAAATGAATCGCTTTCTTAACTGTTTCATACGCCGTCACCTCGTCTCAGATCGTGCCATGCTTCCTGGCCGGACGATCCTCTCTCTTTGTAAATAACATCTCAAAAGCGGCGATCACACGCTTTCTGGTGTCCTCCGCGGCAATGATATCGTCGATATACCCCCTCCTGGCCGCGGCTTCCGCGCCGGACTGCAGGGTCCGGTACGCGGCGGCCTTCTCCCGGATCAGGGCGTTCGCGTCATCGGAAGCGGCGATCTCGTCCGCGTACATGATCTTCACGGCGGCGTCGGCGTCCATCATGCCGATGGCGGCCGCGGGCCACGCGTACACAATATCCGCGCCGACCGCCTTGCTGCCCATGGTCAGTCCGGCGGTGCCGTACGCCTGCCCGGCCACGACCGTCACCTTGGGAACGGTGGCGTCCGCGTAGGCGAATGTCAGTTTGGCGGCCGCCTTGGCCATATTGCGCTCATTGCAGGTATCGGCCTTGTAGCCGGTCGTGTTCACCAGCGTAAGCACCGGAATATTGAACGCGTCGCAGAAGCGCACGAATTCGGCGGCCTTTTTGCATCCGTCGGCCGTCAGGGCCGTGCCGAAATCGGTCTTTTTTTCGCCGTCTTCCGCGTACTTCTCGCTGCGGTTGGCCACGCAGCCGACGGTATTGCCGTTTAAGCGGATGAAGCCCGTCACCATGGACGGCGCGTACATCGCTTTGGTCTCGATAAAGAACCCGCCGTCGGAAATCATGGACAGCGCGAGTCCCGTATCGCCCGTGTAACCGTCCAGGTTCTCACAGACACGGTTCAAATCGTCGCCGCACCCGTCATAGGCCGTATCGTCTTCGTTATTCGCCGGGAGGACCGCCACCAGACTGCGGATCTGCGCCAGAATCTCGTCCTCTCCGCCCACAAAATCCACCAGTCCGGCTTTCTCGCTCTGGAACGCGGCCGCGGACGTGTCGCATTTCCCCACATAGTTGCCGTCGATGGCATTCGGTGCGTTGACAAACAGTCTGGCCTTCTTCTCTTCCATAAACGTGAAATCCGCCATGGCCGCGGACACCGCCATGCCCCCGCCGCAGGTGCCGAAAATGGCCGCGATCTGCGGGATCACGCCGGAAGCCTCCGCCTGGCACCGGTACAGCCGGCCGAAGCCGTACAGGGCGTCCGTGGCCTCCTGGAGCCTGAGCCCCGCGCAGTCGATCAGCCCGATCACCGGGGCGCCCATCTTCATGGCCATGGAGTAAATGCCGGCGATCTTCTTCGCGTGCATCTCCCCCACGGAACCGCCCAGCACGGACGCGTCCTGGCTGTACACGTACACAAGGCAGCCGTCGATGGTGCCGTAGCCTGTCACGACGCCGTCGGCCGGTGTGTCCCTGTCTGGCATGTTGAAATCGGTCGCTCTTGCGGTAATGTACGCGCCGACTTCAACAAAACTGTTTTCATCAAGCAGCTTTCTGATCCTGCCGCCTGCTGAAGTTTGTGCCGAATTACTCATTTTGCAGTCCTCCATCTTACTTAAAATATTGATACTGGAAGAAGTCAGGTTCTGCACCCCGTCCTGATCCAGCATATCCATTTTCTGCCAATTTTAATTGTATAATAATTATCAGGGGATTTCAAGAGGATTTTGAGAAAAGTTAGGGCGGCGGGCCGCGTCCCGGCGAAAGCGTTTTGGCCCTTTACATCTTTCCCCTTGCGTGATAGAATCAGGGCTGGATAAGGAGATCATTTACCATGGGTTTAGAATTTATCAGCAAACTCCCGACTCCTGCGCAGATCCGGGAACAGTTCCCCCTGCCCAAAGGCATGGCGGAGCTCAAGGTCCGGCGGGACGAGGAGATACGAAGAGTGCTCGCCGGAGAGAGCGATAAGTTTCTGGTGATCATCGGCCCCTGCTCCGCCGACCACGAGGACC